>NZ_AKIX01000116.1:0-510 GCF_000282075.1 Brevibacillus sp. BC25 | reverse complement strand
CTCGCCACATCGGCAGGTATGACATTCGTCTTCCAATACCCGCCTTTTTTGTCTTCCTGCAACAGTGATGGATTAACGATATTCCCGTCATTTGCAAAAGCGCTGTACACCAACGCGAGATGAAGCGGCGTCATCGTTACCTCGCCCTGACCGTAACCGGAGTCTGCCAATTGAATCTCGTTTTTGAAACTGTCGTTATACAGCTTCGATTTGTCCAGTGGATATGGAATCGGGAGAGCTTCATGGAAACCAAACAACTCGCTCTTTTTCACGAATTGCTCCTCCCCCATGGAGAGTGCAGCTTTCGCAAAATATATATTGTCGGAGTACACCAATGCTTTTTCCAAATTGACAGGTCCCCCGTAATCGCTGACCCGCGTTACCTCGTATCCACCCCAGGACGCATCCTTTTGCCAATGCAGTCCACGGACGTGGATACTGTCCGCAGGGGTAATGGCTCCTGATTCAAGGCCAATCGCTGCCGTAATCGGCTTGAAGGTCGAGCCCGGC
>NZ_AKIX01000115.1:0-42399 GCF_000282075.1 Brevibacillus sp. BC25 | reverse complement strand
GCCCGCGCGATGGTAGCCAAGCCGCGGCTGCTCTTGTTGGACGAGCCTGCTGCGGGTTTGAATCATACCGAGACGGCGGAGATGAGCCGTATGTTTTGCGAGATTCGAGACAACGGAACAGCTATTTTGCTAGTGGAGCATGACATGGACATGATCATGACGATTGCGGACCGCATCGTTGTATTGGATCAAGGATCAAAAATCGCAGAAGGAACCCCGCGTGAGATTCAGGAGAACCCGCGAGTGATTGCGGCGTATCTGGGTGCAGAATGAAGCGCGAAAGAGGTGGAACATGATGGGGAAGACAGTCCTTACAGTAGACAACATCACGGCTCGCTACGGTCCGGTAGAAGTGCTGCACGGCATTACTCTACAAGTGAACGAAGGCGAGATCGTCTCCCTGTTAGGCGCAAATGGGGCAGGAAAAACAACGCTTTTGAACTGTATCTGTGGTCTGCACGGTGACAAGGAAGGGAAGATTTGGTTTCGTGACGCGGACATTACGCGTGTCCCTGCGGAGCTGGTGGTACCCCGGGGCATGGCGCATGTACCGGAGCGCAGACAAATTTTTTCGACGCTGACCGTGGAGGACAATTTGTGGCTGGGTGCTTCGCATCGGATGCCAAAGACGAGCAAAAAGGAAATTGCCAAAGAAATGGAGACGGTGTATGAGCGTTTTCCCATTTTGGCAGAGCGGAAATGGCAGCTCGGGGGAACGCTTTCCGGGGGGCAACAGCAGATGCTCGCCATTGGCAGAGCGCTCTTGTCGCGACCACAGCTCCTCTTGTTGGACGAGCCTTCGCTAGGATTAGCTCCACTGATTGCCAAAGAAATCCTGTCGATTGTGCAGGAGATTCGCTCGGAGTGGGGCACCACGGTGCTGTTGGTCGAGCAAAATGCTCGCGCAGCGCTCGCTATTTCCGACCGGGCTTACGTACTCAGTACGGGAACCGTCATGCTGGAAGGGAAGGCAGACGAGATAAGCAATGACCCGCGTGTACAATCTGCTTATTTGGGAAGCTCACATGAAGCTGTTTGACAAAGATAAACCACATACATGAGGGGGAACACCCATGAAAAAACGAACATTCAAAAAATGGCTATTTCCAGCAGCAGTCGCTTCGCTCGTATTCTTGAGCGCCTGTGGAGGCGGCGCTACGCCAGCAGCAGAGTCAGGCACTGGTGGCGCCAGTAAGGACCCGATCAAGGTCGGCGCTATTTTCTCGCTGACTGGTCCGAACAGTCCGCTCGGCGTACCGGAGAAGCAAGCGGTAGAGCTGTTGGTAAAAGAAATCAACGGCGCAGGCGGTGTGGACGGCCGACCGGTTGAAGTCATTTTTGAAGACGACAAGTCTGACAATACGGAAGCGGTAAAAGCGATCAAAAAGCTCGCTTCGAAAGAAAAAGTCGTAGCTGTACTCGGCTCCTCAGGCAGTGGTCCGTCTCTCGGGATGGCTGAGTATGCCGCAGCAGAAAAGCTCCCGCTGATCTCGATGGCAGCAGCAGACCAAATCACCAATCCAGTTCGTGCCAACATCTACAAAACACCGCACACGGACGTACACGGAACGAAGCGCATCTTCAAGTATTTGAAGGAAAAAGGCATTACGAAAATTGCTACGCTCAATGACAGCAATCCTTATGGAAGTGGCTGGACGACGCAGTTGCAAAAATATGCGCCTGAGTACGGTATCACGATTGTAGCGGAAGAAAAATACGGCACAAAAGACCCGTCCATGAGCTCTCAATTGACCAAAATCAAAGGGACTGATGCGCAGGCGCTGATTGTGGCAGGGACGAACCCAGGACCCGCTACGATTGTGAAGGAAGCGAAGCAACTAAACCTCACTATTCCGATTATTAGCAGCCATGGCTCTGCAAACAGCAAATTCCTCGAACTGATTGGAGACGCCGGCGAGGGTGTCCTGATGGTGGCGGGAAAACTGCTCATTCCTGAACAAGTAGCGGCGGACGATCCGCAATCTGCGATCATCAAAAAATTCGTGGATGGCTATCAAGCTGCCTACAATACACATCCTGACGGCTTCGCAGGATACGGATACGACGGCTTGAATTTGCTCGTGGAAGGCTTGAAGCAAGCAGGTGGCGACACCTCCAAACTGGGCGAAGTATTGGAAAAGGTGAAATACGTAGGGGTAACAGGAGAATTCAAGTTCACGGCTGATGATCATAACGGTCTGACAGAAGACAGTATGATCATGGTTGAAGTGAAGGATGGAAAATTCCAACTCGTTAAATAAGTGAAAGAAGTTCGTTCCCTCCGCGTACTGAAGAAGAATGCGGGGGGAATCGTTGTTTTCATCACAAGGGTAGGAGGATCATGCATGTCTCAATTGCTGAATAGTGTCTTAATGGTCGCACCGATTTTACAAAAGGCATTTTTGTCCGAATGTATGGTAGGAGTCACTGACAAAGAGAAGTTTCTCGCCTATTATCCGGCACAGGGCTTGAACTTGGGAATTCGAGTAGGAGACGAATTGCGCCCGGGGAGTATCAATGCGACGGCGGTAAAAGAGGGCAAGCGGGTCGTGAAGAAGATTTTCAAAGAGCTCTACGGCATTCCTTATATCGCAGTTGGTTATCCGCTTGTCGAAAACGGACAAGTAGTTGGTTGCTTGGCGACAGGCGTGACGACCGATCAAGAGGATCGCTTACACGGCTTGGCTCAAAATTTGACTGAAGCGCTGGAAAATATCGCACAGCACACAGAAAGTCTGGCAAAGGACGCAGACCATTTGGCGCAAGCGAGCCACACACTGAGCGATGCAGCCGGTCAATTAGGGCTGAAAATTGCAGAAACGACCCAGATTAACGAATTGATCCGCAATATCTCCACACGCTCCAATGTACTCGGCTTGAATGCTGTTCTCGAAGCGGCACGTGCAGGTTCTGCTGGTCGCGGATTTTCCGTGGTCGCAGAGGAAATCCGTCAGCTTTCCCAGACGACCGCTACTTCAGCGAAGGGCATTTTCCGTCTATTAGATGAAATGAATGCACTCGTCGGGACGGTAACGGGCGAAATGGAGAAGACGATGAATCACAGCGTACAGCAGTCGACGCGAATACAGGAGCTGGATGCAGTCATGCAAGAGCTGCGGCATATGACCGAGCAATTGAAAAAGGCGGCAGAAATAACTGGGCGTGGAGAATAGGAGAGTCCCTATGTAAGCGTATTGCAAAAACGTATGACGTTATGATATTATTGCGTTATAAAAACGTATTATAATTTTATCATAATGCATATCTGATAAAAGGAGGGCGTTCTCCATGCAAATGAGGCTCGAACATGCCGATCTGACTGAAAACGAAAAGTTGGAAGCGTTTTTAGCGAGAATCGATCGCGGGGAAAAAATAGAGGCAGACGATTGGATGCCAGACGACTATCGCAGCCAGTTGATCAAGCTGATCTCGATGCATGGCATCAGTGAGATCATGGGTGCCTTGCCGGAAAAAGAATGGGTACCAAAGGCGCCGACACTGCGCAGAAAGCTGGCGATTATGGCGAAGGTCCAAGACGAGATGGGGCATGGTCAATTGCTGCTTCGCGTGGCAGAAGACTTGCTTGAGCCATTGGGCAAGACGCGCGAGGATATCATGAATGATTTGTTTTCGAAAAGACTGAAATTTCACAATGTATTCCACATGGAAGCGCCTACCTGGGCTGATGCTGGTGTGATTGGCTGGTTGGTTGACGGAGCGGCTATCATTACGCAATCGATGTCCCTCGATACATCTTATGCACCTTATGCCCGCGCTCTGCATCGGATCTGTGCGGAGGAAAAGTTCCACGCCCAGCACGGGGAGAGCATCGTCTTGGAGTTGGCAGAAGGCACCGATGAACAGCGCCAAATGCTGCAAGATGCCATTCATCGTTGGTGGCCAGCACTCTTGATGTTTTTCGGACCGCCGGAAAACGGCAACATTACGAGCAATCAGGAAGCCAACATGCGCTACAAGATTCGTACACAGACCAATGAAGAATTGCGCCAAGTATTCCTGAAAAAGTATTTGCCGCGTATTTTCCACCTTGGCTTCACAGTGCCAGACGATACGATTTACTTCGACGAGGCAGAAGACAAATGGGTCTACCAACAGCCTGACTGGGAAGAGTTCAAGCAAATCGTCAAGGGGAACGGACCTCGCTCCGCTCACCGTCTGAATCTTCGGGTAATGTCTTATGAGGAAACCAAATGGGTGCGCGACGCGATTATGTCGTACGGCCGACAAGTAGGGTAGGTGAATGTGGATGAGCAATGAAAACTTTTTCATATACGAAGTATTCAGCCAAAAAAGCGTAAATGCTCCGTTCGTCCAACAGTTCAGTTTGTTGGCACCCAATAAAGAAGTCGCATTGAGCATGGCGAGGGAGAATTTCTTGCGCCGTGAGCCTTGTTTTAATTTGTGGGTAGTCAAGCGCGACGACATTTTTGGACTGCCGCCAGAGGAGCGTCCTTTCCTAGAAAGACTCGACAACAAGAGCTATCGGGAGACCAAAGGGTACGGCGACTTGCAGTCGAGATGGCGCAACCATCGCGAGCAGTACGAAGAAAAACAGAAGCATGCAGGCAACGGCAGTTAAGCAGGAGGGATACAATCATGGGCGACCGTTTACATGTAGAAACAGTGGAAGCAGCAAAACAAAACCCGTCATTTGCAAAAGCCTTGACCGACCTGTTGTTCCAGCTTGCTGATGACGATTTTATATTGGCGTATCGCGGATCGGAATGGCTTGGGCTTGCTCCGCATATTGAAGAAGATGTGGCGTTTTCGTCGATGTCTCAGGACATGATGGGCCATGCCGTGATGTTTTATGAAATGCTTGAGCAACTAGGGGTAGGCAAAGCAGACGATCTCGCACAGCTGCGCGAGGCGAAGGCGTTTTCCAATGCGATCTTGGTAGAGCGTAAAAACGGCGACGGCGATTACAACGATCATCCTCATTACGATTGGGCTTATGCGATTGTTCGCAGTTATGTATACGGCTTATATAAGCAGGTTCGCTTGGAGGCTCTTACGCAGTCGTCATACGCACCACTCGCGCTGGTCAGTCGCAAAATGATGACAGAGCATCGCTATCATCTGATGCATTGGCAAGTTTGGTTGAAGCAATTGGCGAACAGTACGGCTGATGCGCGTCAGAGGCTGGAGGCAGCCATTGCAGAAGTTTGGAAGGATGCCGGGGAGCTGCCTCATCTTGGACCAAATGAGGGCGATATCGTTCAATTTGGCCTGATTGCAGAAGAAGAGCAACTGAAACAAAAATGGCTGACACTGACCAAAGACATTTTCGAAAAAGCAGGACTCAACTGGCCGGGTGAGCCAGGAGTGTCACAAGAACGCGGCCGTCACGGTGAACATACTGCTGATCTGGTGCAAGCTTTGGCTACCTTGTCTGAAGTGTATCGCATTGATCCGGCTGCAGGCTGGTAAAAAGGAGTGATTCTCTCATGGCGCAAGAAGAACTGCAACTGCATGAAGGGCTTGAAGCGACATGCTGGGAACTGCTGCAGCAAGTAACGGATCCCGAAATTCCGGTGATCAGCATGGTGGAGATGGGGATGATTCACAAAGTGCGCGTCGAGGCAGACGTCGTACACGTCGAGGTGCTCCCTACCTTTGTCGGCTGTCCGGCACTCGAGATCATGAAGAAGAACATCACAGAAAAGCTGGTGGAGGCAGAAGGAATCAATCGGGTTCAGGTAGCGTTCGTCTATGATCCAGCCTGGACATCAGATCGGATCGCCTTGGATGCTCGCGATAAGCTGAAAAGCTTTGGCATCGCGCCGCCGCCGCTTGACTTCAAACCGGGAGATACATGGGAAGTGGCCTGTCCCTACTGTGATTCCCCGTATACACAAATGGAAAATTTGTTTGGACCTGCTGCTTGTCGAAGTATTTTGTATTGCCGGCACTGCAAAAATCCGTTTGAGGCCCTAAAACCAATCTATTGAGAGAGATTGAGAGGAGCGAATGTCATGGGAGAGTACAAGCAAATGTTTATTAATGGAGAATGGGTGACTGCCGAGAGTGGCGAGTCCATTCAGATTACGAATCCTGCTACAGGTGAAACAGTTGGAACAGTAACCTTCGGCGATGGGCGTGATGCCAACAAGGCCATCGACGCTGCTCATCAGGCATTTGCAAGCTGGTCTCGACTGACTGCTCGCGAGCGCGCCAAATATTTGTACAACTTGTCCGAGCTGGTGAAAAACAATCGGGATGAACTGGCGGGCATCATTTCTGCTGAAATGGGTAAGCCTTTGGGCGAGGCAAAAGGCGAAGTGCTGGGTGCCGCTGATAACTTTGTCTGGTACGCAGAAGAAGCCAAGCGTGTCAACGGAGAAACGATCCCATCCTCGGTTGCGAACAAGCGCATCATGGTGCTGCGTCAGCCTGTAGGAGTGGTAGGGGCGATTACCCCGTGGAACTTCCCAGTGAACATGGTTGCACGTAAGATCGCTCCGGCTTTGGCGGCGGGCTGCACGGTGGTTTTAAAGCCAGCAGAAAGCACGCCGCTGTCTGCGATTCGCATGTTTGAGCTGATTGAGCAGGCAGGCTTTCCAAAAGGCGTCGTAAACCTCGTCATTGGAAATCCTGAATCGATTGGGAAGGAGTTCATCGACAATCCGAAGCTCTCCAAAATCGGATTTACAGGTTCCACTCGTGTCGGCAAGCTGCTGATGGAGGGCGCGGCAAAGCAAGTGAAGCGCGTCAGCATGGAGCTTGGCGGTCACGCACCGTTCATCGTATTCCCGGATGCCGATCTGGATGCAGCCGTAAAAGGTCTGTTTGAGAGCAAGTTCCGCAACTCCGGTCAAATGTGCATTTGCACGAACCGTCTGTACGTCCACGAGGATGTCGCAGATGCGTTCACAGAAAAGCTGGTAGAGCGTCTGAAGCGTGCGAAGGTAGGCGATGGACGCCAGAAAGAGACGGAGATCGGTCCACTGGTGAACGAGCGTGCCTTGAACAAGGTGCTCGAGCATATCGAGGACGCCAAGGACAAAGGCGGGCAAGTGGTATACGGCGGAAATCGTTTGGTTGAAGGTGATTATGCGAAGGGCTTCTATTGCGAACCGACCTTGCTTGCTGGCGTTACATCGGATATGAAAATCTCTTTTGAGGAAACGTTCGGTCCTGTCGTTCCACTCGTGCGTTTTACAGAGGAAGCGGATGTCGTACAGATGGCAAACGACACACGTTACGGCTTGGCTGCTTATGTGTACACTCGCGATAATCAGCGTTGCTTCCGTATGGCTGAGCTCCTTGAATACGGAATCGTTGGGATCAATGACGGATCGCCAACCCAGACACAAGCGCCGTTTGGTGGATTCAAGGAAAGTGGTATCGGCCGTGAGGGTGGCCACTACGGGATGGATGAGTATTTGGAAACCAAGTTCGTTTCCTTTGGACTATAAGATTAGAAAGGAAGAAGAGTTCAGACAAAATCTGGACTCTTCTTTATTTTCATATAGGAAAGATTTTAAACCGTACCGATGAACAAACAAAGTTGGTGAGAAGAAAAAGCACAGGGCTCGTAGACCTTGACAACGTCTACCCAGTCGGAACTTCAAAAAGGGGACCCGCTTGTCGAACACTTCTTCCCTGAGAATCTTCCGCCCGTAGGGTGGCTTTGGCTCGACGGTCCCCTTTTTGAAGTGGAGACGGCCAGTGAATCCCCCTTGCGGACGTGTCAGTGTCGAAGAGAACTGTGCTTTTTCTTCTCCTCCACTATGTTGACTCCACTCATAAGGAGTTTTTTTGTGTAAATTTTGTGAATTGTATTGTTCAACACTTTGTTCATTTTTGTCTACAAAGAAAAAGGGAATCAACGGTATAATGGAGATTGGATCAAGGGCAACATTTAATAGATAAAAATTGGTATTTCATATTGACACAAAACGTACATATGACGACGCCCAGCGGGTGGGGTATCGTCCAAGATTTTACATTTTGGAAGGGAGGATATAAACATGGGAAATGAACATCAAATGCACGAGATGTCACCAGCTACCGGATCAGCAACCTTTTCGGATTTATGGAGTCCGGATGTGATGCTTTTGTCGTTGCTCGTGACTACTGTCTACTTTCTCGTAACAGGTCCTATGCATAAACGTTTTGAAAACGCTACACCGGCGACTGGCAAGCAAAGATTACTTTTTGTGTTGGCAATCGTGTTGTTTTACGCCGCACAAGGAAGCCCTATCAGTTATTACGGCCATCATTACATGTTTAGTTTGCACATGCTCCAACAATCGATCTTGTACTTTGCCCTGCCACCGCTTATGCTCCTGGCAATGCCTGAATGGCTTTTGGCCAAGATTTTCCGTCCGAAAGCGCTGAAGTTCATCCTAAACTCTTTGACACATCCATTAGTGGCAGCGCTGTTGTTCAACTCACTGTTTTCGTTTTACCATGTTCCGTTTATTTTTGATGCGGTTGCGATCAACCATGAGTGGATGACGTTTTATCATGTCATTCTCGTGATTGCGGCATTTGCGATGTGGTGGCCAATTGTGAGTCCGTTGTCTGATAACAAGCGACAACTGGCCGGATTGAAAAAGCTGTCGTACGTTTTTGCAAACGGTGTCTTGATTACGCCAGCCTGTGCGCTGATTATTTTTGCCTCGGAACCGCTGTACGCTACGTATATAGCTGCTCCACAGCTATTCGAGAGTCTCGACGCGTTTAACGACCAGCGTCTTGGCGGAATCATTATGAAGCTGGTACAGGAGCTTGTTTACGGCTGTGTGCTGGCCTATGTCTTCTACCATTGGTACAAGGCAGAGAAGCAGGACGACATGCCGATGGATCAATCTTTCGGTGCTGAAAAGCCGACTTTTTAAATACACGCGAACAGTAGAAACGTTTGTAGAATGAGGTGAAAAAATGGGGCTCATATTGCCTACGGTAAGTACGGCTTTTATCGTCATTAGCGGAATTCTCGTTGCGATTGGCTGGTATGCCATTGCGAAAAAGCAAGTAGAAAAGCATATGAAGATTATGAAATGGGCTGCGATCTGTGCCACCATCTTCTTTATCACGTATGTTTCCAGAACGGCGTTTATTGGAAACACGCATTTTGGCGGACCAGACAGCATCAAGCCAATCTATCAGACGTTCTTGTTCTTCCACATCGTTCTGGCAACAGTCGGTGGTGTGATGGGTCTGATTACACTCAGATACGCTTACACGAAAAACTATGCTTCGCATCGTAAAATCGGTCCTTGGACGTCCATTGTGTGGTTTGTCACTTCCATTACAGGAGCTGCGGTTTATCTGTTGCTGTACTGGATTTATCCAGGTGGCGAGACGTCTGGCGTGCTGGATGTAATTTTTGGTAAGTAATCGTTTTAGTAGTTTTTGGGGCATTGGATACAATGTAGTTAGTTTATCCAGTCATGATTCGGATGTTCAGATAGAAGGAAACAGGAGGTACAAAACGTGGACCAGCAAATGACCGTGCAGGAATCGCTTGATGCCGATGCTTCTTTGCAGACACAGCCGGTAGGGCCAGCTACCTTAGGGGATTACGTACAACTAACGAAGCCTGGCATTACCCTGTCAAACTTGATGACCACTTTTGCTGCTTTATGGTTAGCGTCCTACGGTTATCCGAACTGGAAACTGGCTCTATTCACCATGCTAGGAACCGCTTTGGTCATTATGTCGGGTGCGGCTTTAAATAATTTCTACGACCGTGATCTGGACAAAAAAATGAAGCGGACGCAAAATCGTGCAGTAGCGACCGGAAGAATTTCTGCACGTAACGCGATCCTCTTAGGAATTGGCCTGCTGTTGGCAGGGGTTACTGTGTTAGCTGTATATGCCAATCCCTTGGCGGCGGTTTGGGGATTGATCGGTCACATTTTTTACGTGCTGATTTACACGCCGCTGAAACGAGTGACAACTCTCAATACGGTGATTGGCGGTATTTCAGGTGCAGCTCCTCCCGTGATTGGGTGGGTAGCGGTAACAGGCACCATGGACATGACTGCTTGGCTGTTGTTCCTGGTCTTGTTCTTGTGGCAGCCTCCCCATTTTTTGGCGTTGGCTATGCTGAAAACAGAAGAATACCGTGCAGGTAATCTGCCGATGCTACCGGTAGTAAAAGGCTTTGCCGAGACGAAGCGACAAATGGTGCTGTGGGGTTCGGTGTTGTTCCCAGCTTCTTTGCTGCTGTTTGTCCATGCTAGCCTAGGCTATGTGTACCTGCTCGTCATGGGCGTGATGGGGATTGTGTACATGGTTCTGCTTTTACAAGGGTTCAAAACCAAGGATGATCTTGCTTGGGCACGTAAACTATTCGGCTTTTCCATCCTTTATTTGACCGTATTTTGTGCAGCGATCGTCATTAGTACCATGGTCAACTATTATTGACACGAAACACTCACTAAATGTTCACGGAACATCCCTTGCTTAGCAGGGGATGTTTCATTATCGTAAAAGAGGACATAGAACGAGGTGTTGTTTGATCCTCACAAGAAACAGGGTGAATTACTATGGAAAAATGGCTAAAGCCGTTAGCTTTTCTTGCTACCTTGATCATGTTTATCGTGATGGTAGCCGGTTCGCTTGTTACAAAGACAGATTCAGCACTCGGCTGTGGAAATGACTGGCCGCTGTGCAACGGTAAATGGGTTCCGGAATATACGTTGGCATCCATTATTGAATATTCTCATCGCCTGATTACAGGTGTTGCCGGTATTGTTGTCGCGATTTTCTCTGTACTTTGCTGGCGCTATTACAAAGGCAACCAAGAAGTTCGCAATCTCGCTATTTTTGGTTTGTTTTTCATCGTAGTAGAATCCATTCTCGGCGCTTCTGCCGTTATTTGGCCACAGTCCTCATCTGTTTTGGCTCTGCACTTCGGATTCTCCTTGCTTGCTTATTCAGGCGTGTTCTTGTTGAGTGTGTTCGTTTATCAGCGAGAAAAAACGCAAAGCTTGGTGAAAACGACCGTCTCAAAAGGCTTCCGCAACTGGATGTGGTTCGTCGCTACTTATACGTACGCTGTCGTTTATCTCGGAGCGTATGTCAGACATACGGGTTCAAGTATGGCATGCAGTGACTGGCCGCTGTGTCAGGGACAGGTCATCCCAGAGTTGTACGGACAGACTGGTATTCACTTTGCCCACAGAATCGCTGCGTTGGTGTTGGGATTCTTGTTGTTGGGGACAATGATTTACTGCATACGTCATTTCAAGGAAAAACGGCGTGACTTGTACGGTGCAAGTATCCTGAGCTTTATTCTTTGCATCGCGCAGGTGTTCAGCGGCGGCTTCGTAATTATTTTCAAGCTTCACCTGTACGCTACGCTGACTCACTCCATGATTATCACGATTTTGTTCGGGATCATCTGCTACATGTGTTTGCAGACGTTGAAGTCACCGACAAATGAAAAGCTGAGAAGATAAGAGGAAAAGCTGCGCTCCTGATTCGTGGAGGGCAGCTTTTTTTATTCTGTAGCTGTAGTGGTGGGGAAGAAGCGCATTTCCAGTCTACGCTTCGGCCTACGCCCCGCAAGGGGGAATCACTGTCCGCTTCGAAATGAATGGCAGGAGCGCTTCAAACGTTGAAGTTTCGAGGAAGGATCTCATAAGTGAAGCTGAAATTCCCTGCCATTCATTTCTGCGCTGGGTAGGGATCCAGAGGCGCTTGGACTGGAAATGCACTTCTTCCTACGCGACTTTTTATTAAACACCTTGCGAATAACTCGAAGAAGCTCCTTGTCATACTTTCACAATGATGTAAAAGTATCCGGATCAGGTACATAGCTGTTAGAAGTCCTGTCACATGTTCGGAAGGAGACCGCCCGAACGCAGAGAGGAAAAAGGCGACTGGAGAGCATGTGGCAGGGCTTCTCCCCCACTACAACGGATAGAAGACAACGCATTTACATATCGAACCGTCAGGCTATTGCCCAGACGGTTTTTCAACATCCAATAAAACAAAAACACCATTTTCCCAACGATACATTTGTAAAGTAGGCTCAGGCTTGCCCGGCAGCAGTTCACCTGTATCCGGGTTTAGCTCCTGCTTCGTTTGCCAGTGGTAGAGCAGTGGTTTTGCTTCGTCATCATGT
The DNA here is from genome assembly GCF_000282075.1 of Brevibacillus sp. BC25. NCBI lineage: Bacteria > Bacillati > Bacillota > Bacilli > Caryophanales > Paenibacillaceae > Brevibacillus > Brevibacillus sp. BC25. The sequence continues at coordinate 30,293 of NZ_AKIX01000115.1, read as the reverse complement.
ACGATTTGATAATTGCCGACAGTCCGGAAAAGTTGACCACCCGGCACGGAAACCGTTTCCCGAAGCAGTCCTTTCCATGCTTTGACCAAACGACCTTTGTCCAAATACCATAGATTCGCCTCGTAGACCGATACACCTGATCCGCCAGTATGCTGGACTGTTTCAAAAACACGTTTTCCTGCGAGCAGAAGCGGTTCATCTTCCGCTTTCTTATCAATCGCGGGGGAATTCACTTCACGCGTATAGTCCCAATGGTCCAATTGCAGGCGCGGTGGATTCCATTCCTCTTCCGCGATGAGGGCATACGTACGATCTGGCTTTTGATCCAAAATGTAAAAGTTACCGATATGTACACTGCCGTTATGCTTGGCGACAATTTCGGGTTCCGGGTCATCATCCAGATTGACGAGCTGAAAGTCAAAGTTGTCGGTAACAACTGGATCTTTGGCTTGCTTGTTAATCCAATCCAATATTTGTGTCTTGGTAGGCGTCTTGTAGGCAAGGGAAGAGGGGGCAGTGAGGACGAGACTGGAGGCGGCAAGTCCTACTGTCAGGTTGAGCAATAGGCGGAAATTACGCAACGGTAACGAGCTCCTTTCCGGGATGAGATCGATCAATCACGACCTTTTCAGTTGGAAGACGAGCGGTCAGGAGCAAAAGTTACGGGGAAGTGGAGTAAATTTCAACCGCGAACAGCGCTGTCTTTTGTTACAATGAAAAGCAAACACATGATCGTGGAGAGTGATAGGAGTTATGCGGATATTACATACAGCCGACTGGCATTTCGGGCGGCAGCTGGAAGGGCGGGACCGCCGGACTGAGCAATCAGCATTTGTGGACGAGCTTTGTCACATAGCTGATGAGCGGGAAGTAGATTTGGTACTCATTGCTGGGGATGTGTATGATTCGGTCAATCCGCCTGCTTGGGCGGAAGAGCTTTTTTATGATGCATTGGAGCGCTTGTCTTCGGAAGGCAGGCGAGGTGTTGTCGTGATCGCGGGGAACCATGACCAGCCTGAGCGGGTGCGAGCAGCAGCGCCACTTGCTACAAAGCACGGGATCGTTTTGTTGGGCTTGCCGAAGGAAGCACCATTGCTGACACAGGAAGTATCGTCTGATCGTGTGCAAATTGTGCAGGGAGGACCTTCTTGGCTGGAAATGAAGATTCCCGGCTGTGCTGCGAATGCAGTAATTTTGGCCTTGCCTTATCCTTCTGAATCGCGATTAAAGGAGCTGTTGAGCGAAAACTTTACTCAGGAGCAGATGCAGCTTGCTTTTTCCGAGCGCATTGCGCAATTGCTTGCTGATCTGTCTGTTCATTTTCGCGAGGATACGGTCAACCTGGTCACGAGTCACTTGTTTGTCATGGGCGGTAAGGAAACAGATTCCGAGCGACCGATTCAAATTGGGGGAGCGTTGACTGTATCGCCGCAGGCTTTTCCGAAGAACGCTGATTATGTGGCGCTCGGCCATCTCCATCGACTGCAAAAGCTCAGTGACAAGCCGTTGGTGCGTTACAGCGGCTCACCGATTTCGTACAGCTTTTCCGAAGCAGGTCAGAGCAAGGCAGTCGTACTGGTCGAGGTGGAGCCAGGGCAAGAAGTGCGTGAGGAGATCATTTATTTGACGAGCGCACGGCCATTGGCACGGTGGAAAGCAACAGAGGGAATCGAGCAAGTAGAGCGCTGGTTGGCAGAGGGACGCGATGCAGGGGCGTGGATTGACTTGGAGCTGCATGTGTCTGGCGTGATCGACCCGGCAGAATTTCAGCGTGTCCGCAAGCTTTCGGATGATTTCTTGAAAATACAGCGTGTTGTCGTGAGGGAAGAGCGTGAGGAGGAAGAGGAACAGCGGGTCGAACTGACAGAGCTTTCGTCCGATCAATTGTTCAAGCGCTTCTATGAACGGAGACGGGGAGCAGAGCCGGATGAGCAGCTGGTGGCCTTGTTCCAGCGTCTATTGGCAGAAACCGGAGGAGAGGGGGAAGAAGAGTGAGACCGATACGATTGAAGCTGGCAGGGATGCACAGCTATCGAGAAATGCAAGAGGTCGATTTCGAAATACTATGTCAGGCGGGATTGTTTGGGATATTCGGCCCGACTGGAAGTGGGAAATCGACGATCTTGGACGCGATCACGCTTGCTTTGTACGGGCAGGTCGTCCGATTGGGCGGGGGTAACCACCCGAAAGAAGTGCTGAACCAGCTGGAGCAGCGCGTATTCGTTTCTTTTACCTTTGAGCTGGGGACTGGCGATGAGCGCAAGCAATATACGGTGGAACGAGAATTTGGTCTGGATAAAAAGGGGAACAAGCGACAGCCGGAAGTGAGGCTGATTCAGTCGGGAGCCTTGACCGGAGAGCCGGATGTCGTATTGGAGTCCAAAGCCACGTCTGCGACAGCCGCGATTGAGGCATTGATTGGTCTCACTTTGCAGGACTTTACCCGGGCGGTCGTTTTGCCACAGGGTCAATTTTCCCGCTTCTTGACGCTGAAGGGCAGTGAGCGCAATGAAATGCTGCAACGGATGTTCCGCCTACATATTTATGGGGAAAAGCTGAGTGAGCGCGTACGGCATGCTTTGGAGCAGGTCAAGGAACAGATGCATCGTTTGCAACTGGCCAGTGCAGCTCTGGGTGATGCAGGTCCGGAAGCCTTGGAGCTGGCGAGACAAACGTGGGAGGAAGCTGCGCAAAAAGAGCAGGAATTCAACCAGCAAAAACAGGAGCTGGCCGGGAAGCTAAAGGAGCTGGAGCAGCTGAACCAGTGGCATCAGGAGCTATTGCAAGTCCAGGCGCAACTACAGCAGCAGGAAGCAAATGAAGCGGAAATGGCATCCCTAACCGCGAAGATTCGTGAATGGGAGTCGAGTATTCGACTGTGGCCAATAGTCCAGCAATATGAGCGTTTGGATCAGGAATGGCATGCGACCGGTGCGGCATTGGAACGCAGCCGCGAACAGCAGGAGAGTGCTCGTTTTGCCGTAGATGAGGCAGAGCAAGCGTATCAGAAAGTCCATGCTGAGTTGGCTGTACAGGAGCCGTTACTGATTCAGCAAAAGGGTAGGCTGGTACAGGCGCAGGAGTGGGAAGAGGAGCTAAAGGCGATCCGGGAAGAGTGGACAGGTCTGGAACGAGAGTGGAATGAAGTGTCAGTGGCCTTGACCAACATAGAACAACAGCTGGAAAAGGATGAAGCCGACTTAAAAAACTGGGAACTTGCGTGGGCGGATCTGCAAGAACAGATGAAGCAGGTCACGGTCTCTCCTGAATGGCGTGCACAAATAGCAGCAGCCAGAGAAGCGAAGCAGCAGTGGGAGCGGGACCATGCCAAGGTACGTGAGCTGGAAAAAGAACAACTCGCAGCACAAGAGCACATTCAGGCGGCAACCCATACTGCCGATGAGCACAAGCGCAGCTGGGAAGCGTGTGCGAATCGCTTGGTACAAAAAAGAGAAGCGCTGGCAGCACCAGCTGACTCGGCTTTGATGAGCGAAGCAGAATGGGAGAAAGCAAAAAATGTACTGGCAGACATGAAGCAGGTAGGTCGCCAGTGGCGGGAAGTATTACAGGCTTTCTCATCCTGGCAGGAGAAGTCGCAACACATCGTCCAGGAGCGCAAGCAGTTGGATGAGCGCAATCAAGAGCTGACTCGGGCAGTAGAGGCAAGCGAAGCACTTGTGAAGAGTCAGCTGGCCCAACGAGATGAGCAGCGTCAGGAATGGGAACGCTGGCAGCAGGAAAACATGGCGCGATTTTTGCGCGAACGTTTAGAGGAAGGCAAGGAGTGTCCGGTATGTGGTTCCGAACACCACCCACACGGCCACCAGAACGATACAAAAGCGTCTGAAGCGGGGACGCAGGGTGATGGGCTGCGTGCCCGAATCAAAGCGTCAGAAGAGGCTTTGCGTGCGGCTGAACAAGAAGCAGGCAAGACCAAGGAAGCTTGGTTGGCAGCAAAGGGAGCGCTTGCTGCTTTTGATGAGCGCCTAGCAAGCGTAAAGGCTGAACAGGAACAGCTGGAAACGCGCTTGGAAGCGATTAAGGCAGAGTGTCGCGGGTACGGACAGCCTTGGATCGTGGATTCTTTTGAAGAGCTTCTCGCTGTCTATCAGCGCGAGGAAAAAGAACTGATCGCCAAGCAAGCGGAAAGAGAGCGACTAAAAGCAGAGCGTGAGCAATTGCAGCAGCAGCTGGAGACCTTGCGTGAGGAAGAAGCGGAAAAGAAACGCTTGATGGAGCGGAGCACGCTGTTGCTCGAGCAGGCACAGAAGGCAATCGATGAGAATAAAGCGCGTATGGACGCTGCTTTCACGCAAGAAAAGCATTCCAGAGAAGAGCTGGACGCGAAGCGCAATGAGCTTCCCATCGAGGTAATCGAACAGCGGTACGAGGAAATCGGAAAATCAGATCGCCGTTTGGCAGAACTGCAGCAGGTACGATCAGAGAAAGAAACACTGCGTGGAAAGCTGACGATGCAAGTAGAAGCCGCCAAGTCACGCAAGGTAGAGGGCAAATCACGGGAAGTCGCGCTGAAGGAAAAGCTGGAAGATAGAAAGCGTATGTGGGAACAAAAGCATGCCCAATGGCTGGAGCGCACAGGGGGACTTACTGCGCAGGAGTGTTTGATGCGGGTAGAGGATTCTCTTCTCGGTTTGCGTCAAGCAGTCACGCTGGCAGAGACAAAGCGCAAAGAAACAGCCGAAGCGCGGGAAACGGTGCAAAACAATCTGGTCAAGTATTCGGAGACGCTAGCCATCCTCACACGGCAACGCACGGAAGCTCACGAGACATTGTACCAGGGCTTGCAGGAAACTGGTCTCGGTACTGTTGAGTATGTACGGGAGCGGTACACAGAGCGCGAGCAATTGCCACAGGCACAGGAACAAGTCGAGGCTTACACGCGAATCGCAGGGCAGCTTCGATACGAGGAAGAAAGGCTACAGCAAGCAGTAGCAGGACGTTCGTTTACACAGGAAGAGCTCACCAGCGCAAAAGAGGCGTGGGATCAATGGGAGCAAGCCTTCCAGGAGGCGCAAAAGCAAGTCGCTGTCGCTAATGAGCACGTGGATCGCATGGAAAAAAATCATGACAAATGGCAAGAGCTTCATAAAGAGATGGTACAGCAGCAGGATGAGCAGAGCCGCTTGGAAGAGTTGAAAAAGTTGTTCGAAGCCAAGGCGTTTGTCCAGTTCATTGCGGAGGAAAAACTGGTAACAATCGCAAGAGACGCTTCCTATCACCTAAAGCGGATGACCGCCAACCGTTACGGGCTGGAAATCGGGGACGAGGGCGAATTTGTTTTGCGAGATGAGGGAGCTGGAGGAATGCGCCGTCCAGTAAGCACATTGTCTGGTGGGGAAACATTCCTGACCTCCTTGTCGCTGGCTCTTGCCCTGTCGATGGAGATTCAAATGCGTGGCGGACGCCTGGAGTTTTTCTTCTTGGACGAAGGCTTTGGGACTCTCGATCCGGAGCTTTTGGAAGTCGTTATGGATGCGCTTGAGCGACTGCGCATGGACGATTTCACCATCGGGGTCATTAGCCACGTCCCGGAAATACGTGTGCGCATGCCGCGTCGTCTGGTCGTGACACCTGCTGAACCGATGGGAAAAGGCAGCATGCTACATCTGGAAATGGAGTAGGGAAGGGGAAAAATCATGGCAGTCCAATTTATACTGGGACGGGCAGGAACAGGGAAGACAGAATCGATTCATCAGCAGATGCAAGCCCGGCTGCGGGAAAAGCCGTTGGGTTCGCCTATGATTCTGCTCGTGCCGGAACAGGCCAGCTTTCAGGAAGAGTATGCGCTCGCTACACTGCCAGAGCTAGGCGGTGTGATGGGGACACAAGTGCTCAGCTTCGGTCGATTGGCTCACAGGCTCATGCAGGAGCTGGGCGATTTGACTACCGTGCCTGTTGACGATCTGGGTAAGCATATGGTTTTGCGCATGCTTTTGGAGCGGCACAAGGAAGAGCTGAACGTATTCGGGCGCTCGGCCACACAGCCTGGGTTTGCTTCTCAGCTCGGTCGCTTGATTAGCGAGTGCAAATCGTACGGGGTATCCTTCTCCCATTCCGAGAATCTGGAGTGGGGAGGAGCCAATCTCAATCAAAAAATACATGACCTTCGCTTGATTATGAATGCGTACGAGGCTTACTTGTCAGAGGGGTATTGTGATGCGGACGACATCCTGAACCGAGTGGCCACGATGGTGCGTGATTCCATGTACATCAAGCAGGCTGAAATATTTATCGATGGCTTTACCGGGTTTACGAATCAAGAGCTGCGCTTGATCGAGCAGTTGATGCAGCACGCCAAGCAGGTGACGATTGCGCTGACGCTTGACCCGAATGAACGTGACGCCTCTGTGGATGAACTGGGGCTGTTCCACCCTACACTGCGAACATACCAAGCCTTGACACTGATGGCGCGCGAATCGGGTGTATCAATCGCCAAGCCGCTTTTATTGACCGAGGCACAGCGATTCAAGAGCAGTCCGTGGCTCCGTCAAGTCGAACAAGTGTATTTCCAATGGGGAGACCCGCCGCTCCCGCATCAGCCTGGACGAGCGGACGAAGTGACGATGCTCTCAGCAGTGAACAGGCGGGCGGAGGTAGAGGCTGTGGCGCTGAAGCTCCTGACTCTATCGAGAGAAGAAGGGTATCGCTGGAAGGACATGGCGATTTTACTTCGGGAAATCGGGACGTACGCTGATGAGATTTCCGCTGTGTTTACCGAATACGGCATCCCGCACTTCTTGGACCAGAAGCGCTCCGTCATGCACCATCCCTTGGTGGAGCTGGTGCGCTCGGCATTGGAGGTCATTGTTACAAGGTGGCGATACGACGCTGTATTCCGCTGCTTGAAAACAGACCTGCTCCTGCTGGATATCACCGATGAGCATACAGCTCGCAAGGAAATCGACCGACTCGAAAACTACGTGCTGGCTCATGGTGTCTTTGGCTATCAATGGGGAGAAGAGTCAGCGTGGCATTTCCGTGGGCAAGCTGGCACTGAGGAAGACGCGAAAATCGATGAGTTGAGACGCAAATACGCAGCGCCGCTCCTATCCTTTGAAAAAGAGATGAAGCAAGCAACGGGAAAAAACGTACAGGAAATGACCCTTGCCCTGTACAACCTTCTGATCGCGCTGGATGTGCCTAACAAGCTGGAGCATTGGCAGCGAAAGGCAGAAAATGACGCTGATCTCGATGCAGCACAGGTACACGGACAAGTATGGACGGGATTGATCGAGCTGATGGATCAGGTCGTGGAGGTCATGGGCGACGAGAGCATGGACCTGGCAACATTTGCTCGAGTGCTCGACAGCGGTCTGGAGACGATTGAATTGGGACTCGTTCCCCCGGCACTGGATCAGGTACTGATCGGGGCCATGGAGCGCTCCCGTCAACCGGATGTCAAAGCTCTGTTTTTGCTTGGCGTAAACGAGGGCATTATTCCGTTGCGTCCAAAAGAAGAAGGGATTCTGGATGAGGCGGAACGTGAGCGACTGGCTGAAATGGGCATGTCTCTGGCGCCGAGTGCGAAGCAACGGCTGATGGCAGAGCCTTACCTGCTGTACCAGGCGATGACGAGACCGTCGGAGAGGCTTATCCTGAGCTGTGCGTTGGCGGATGAAGAGGGCAAGGCACTGCTGCCCTCCTCCGTGTTTACCCGCATCCGGGAAGTGCTGCCGGATATCCCGCATCAGGTGTTTTATAACGAACCAACGGGGCAGCATGAGACAGATGTATTCTTGCTTGGACATCCGAGACGTGTGTTCCGCCATCTTTTGACGCTATTGCGATCTATGAAGAATACGGGTGAGCTGCCAGACTTCTGGTGGGAGGTATACGACTGGTATATTCGCGCTTCTCCCGATGTCAAACGGGAGCAGTGGCTCTTGTCCGGCTTGCGCTACTTCAATCGGCCGCAGGAGCTGGACTTGGAAACAAGCACGACTCTGTATGGCAAACAACTAAAAATGAGCGTGTCTCGTCTGGAGAGGTTCCAGTCATGTCCGTTCTCGCATTTCTCTTCCCACGGCCTCAGATTGGCGGAGAGAACGATGTACAAGCTGGAGCGTTTCGATGTGGGGGAGCTGTTCCACGCTTCACTCAAGCGAGCCGTTGAAAAAATGAACGAAGACAATCTGGAGTGGAGCAAGCTGACGGAAGACAATAGCATGCAGCTTGCAAACGTGGTTGTTGAAGAACTGGTTCCAGCGACTCGCAGCAGCATTTTGACGCGGACAGCCCGGTATCGTTATTTGTCCGGCAAGCTGAAGCGAGCAGTTGGACGCGCGATTTATGTACTCGGGGAGCATGCGAAGCGCAGTCGTTTTGCCCCAGTAGGACTGGAGGTTTCGTTTGGGCCGAATTCAGATTTGCCGGGATTGGCTTTAACGCTTGAAAATGGCGTGGAGCTTCAGTTAATCGGACGGATTGACCGCGTTGACCAATCACTGGATAGTGAGGTCCCGTATTTGCGCGTGATTGACTACAAGTCCAGTCCCAAGCAGCTGTCTCTCTCCGACGTTTGGAATGGCCTGAATTTGCAACTGCTCGTCTATCTTGATGTCGTCGTGGCAAATGCGGAGGAATGGCTGGGGAAAAAAGCCGAAATGGGAGGCGTATTCTACTATCAGGTAGCCGATCCTTTTGTGACGGCAAAACGCTTGCTATCGGCTGACGAAGCAGCAAAGGAGCGGGCAAAGCGCTTGCGCATGAAAGGCTTGATGCTCGCAGACCCAGAGCTGGCAAGAATGATGGATGGCTATGTAGAGCAAGGGGCGTCAGAGCTGGTGCCATTTGAAATCAAAAAGGACGGAACGCTTTCGTCGCGATCATCAGTGGCAACAGCCGAGCAGTTCCAAGCCTTGACCTCCTATGTTCGCGATACCGTGAAGCAAATCAGTACGCGCATGACCAACGGGGAAATCCAGATCGAACCGTACACAAACGGAACGATGACCGCCTGCGATTATTGTTCGTACAAGCCAGTATGCAAGTTCGATGGAGATGCAGGCGGGAATGAGCACCGACAGCTTGCCAAGTGGAACAACAAGCAAATATGGAGCATGCTGGCCGAGCAGCAGATGGCAGGAGAAGGAGGAATGACCGATGGCGGATCAACAATTGCAGGCCAAGCCTGAACAATGGACGGACGAGCAATGGCAAGCGATTATCCAGCGCGGGAATAATCTCCTGGTGGCAGCGGCAGCAGGCTCTGGGAAAACCTCAGTCCTGGTTGAGCGGATTATCCGACGCATCATGGACGAGAAGGAACCGGTTGGAGTCGATAAGCTGTTGGTGGTGACCTTTACCAATGCGGCAGCCGCTGAGATGCGTCACCGGATTGGCGATGCCTTGCGAAAGGCATTGAAAGATGACCCGCACTCTTCTCATCTACGTCGACAACTGGCACTGCTCCAGCGGGCAACGATTACGACACTTCACTCGTTTTGCTTGGGGATTTTGCGCCAGTATTACTATCTGATTGAACTCGATCCTGATTTTCGCATTGCCGATCAGATGGAAGGGGAGCTTTTGCGGCAGGATGTCTTAGAGGAACAGTTGGAGAGCTGGTATGAGAATGACGTGGATTTTCATGCATTAGCTGATGTGATGCTGGATGGTCAGGACGATCATGCCCTTACCATACTACTACTCCGGCTCTATGAGTTTTCGCGCAGTCATCCGGCACCAGAACAATGGCTCGGGGAAGCGGCTGGAATGTTTGCGGTTCACGATAAAAAAGGTCTGGACGGGCTGGAGTGGACTAGAAGCGTGCTGCGTTCTGTGGAGCTGGCACTCGGTGGAATGACCGCTAAGATGCGCAGGGCCGTTCTGTTGGCAGGCTCACCGGAAGGGCCTGCTGGCTATTTGCCTTTGCTTGAGGCGGAAGCGGCTGCCCTGCAGCGTGCAGGAGCGGCTTGCAGAGATAGCTGGGAAGCGACCGCCGAAGCGGTTAGAGGTGTTGTATTTGCCAAGCTGCCTCCAGTGAAAGGCACAGATCCGCTCGTGAAGGAACAGGTGCAAGACCTGCGTAACAGCGTGAAAAAGGAACTGGCAGAGCAAATCGAACAATACTTTTCTACGACAGCCGAGCAGTACGTCGCGGATTTGCAGCGGATTGCTCCTCACATGCAGACATTGGCAAGGCTGGTGACAGCATTTTCGGATGCATTTCAATTGGAGAAGCGCTCGCGTGGCTTGGTCGACTTTGGCGACTTGGAGCATCTTGCTCTGCGCGTTCTAACCGAAACGAATGAGTCGGGGGAGACTGTTCCTTCTTCTATCTCCACTCAATTGCGCGAACAGTTCGCTGAAGTGCTGGTAGACGAATATCAGGATATCAACCTCGTGCAGGAGACAATCTTGCAAATGGTTTCCCAAGACGGAGCGAATGGTCAACCAGCGAATCGCTTCATGGTAGGGGATGTAAAGCAGAGTATTTATCGGTTCCGCTTGGCAGAGCCGAAGCTGTTTCTCGAAAAATATGTAACCTATCAAAAAGATGGTGATGCTGACGAAGCGTGCATCGGTCGGCGTATCGATCTGGCGGCGAACTTCCGCAGTAGAAGGGAAGTCGTAGATGCCGTTAACTTTTTGTTTCGCCAGATCATGTCTCACGGGGTAGGTGAGATCGGTTATGATCCTTCGGCGGAACTGATTAACCGTGCGTCTTATCCTGAAGCACAGCTGAATCGTTTGCAGGCAGAGATGCATTTGATCGACCGGAATACAACGATAGCAGAAGAAGGTCAGGCGGTAGTTGCAGAGACGACAGAGGAGGGCGAAGCAGGTATTCCCGAGGGAGAGTCCGCAGAGGAAGCGAGTGTTGCGCAGCTGGAAGCACGCCTGATTGCCAGCCGCATTCGCCGCTGGATGGAGCCGGGCGAGGGAGAAGAGCCACTGCTCGTTTTCGATAAAAAGGCTGGAGGAATGCGCCCGCTGGCCTATCGCGATATCGTTATTTTGCTTCGTGCGACCTCAGGCTGGGGGCAGACGATGCAAGAGGAGCTGCACGCGGCAGGAATTCCTGTGTATGCGGAGCAGACTGCGGGTTATTTCGCCGCGACTGAGGTAGAAACGATGCTCTCCTTGCTGCGTGTCATTGACAACCCACTCCAAGACATTCCATTGGCTGCTGTATTGCGGTCTCCCATCGTCGGCTTGCGGGAGGAGCAACTTGCTCAAATCCGCATTCACTACGCGACAGGGCCGTTTCACCAAGCCGTACTCCAATATGCAGAGGAACGCCCGGCCCAAGAGTCGTGGGAGAAAAGGCTGCGACAGTTTTTTGGCCGATTGGATCTATGGCGGACAGAGGCTCGCAGAGGTGCTTTAGCGGAGCTGCTGACGATGCTGTACCGGGAGACGGGCTATCTCGATTATGTGGCGGCTCTGGAAAACGGTCAGCAACGACAGGCCAACTTGCGTGCGCTCTATGATCGTGCGAGACAATACGAAGCTGGCTCCTATCGTGGTTTGTTCCGCTTTTTGCGCTTTGTCGACCGTCTGCAAGAAGCAGGTAATGATATGGGCGAAGCACGAACCATCGGAGAAAACGAGGATGTCGTACGCATCATGACGATCCACAAAAGTAAGGGGCTGGAGTTCCCGGTTGTTTTTGTGGCGGGTATGGGCAAGCAGTTTAATACGATGGATTTGAAAAGCCAGTTTTTGCTGCATAAAGATCTGGGCTTTGGCCCGATGGCTGTTGAGCCCTCCATGCAGCTGCGCTATCCGAGTCTGGCTGCGCTAGGCATCCGGCAAAAACTGCGTCGAGATATGCTGGCAGAGGAAATGCGTGTGCTTTATGTGGCTTTGACGCGTGCCCGCGAGAAGCTCATTCTTGTCGGTTCATCCAAGGATCTCGCAAAAAGTGTGATGGACTGGGGCAGACAGGATGACAGCGAGCGGCTCAGTGACGAAGACTTGATTCAGGCAAAGGGATACCTGGACTGGGTGGGGCGTGCGATGCTCCGCCATCCTGGTGCAGGATTGCTGCGGTCATATCCTGAGCAACAAGGCTCAGGGGAAGTCGTAAGAGTCAGAAGTGTGCCGGATGATTCGGTTTGGTCGTTTCACTTCTATCAGGCCGATGAGCTCCGTGCCCATGGAGAGTCAACCAACGACGAGGCGTCTCTGTGGGAGCGCATGACCAGACGAGAGGCGATCGAGGAACGACCGTCGGATGACACTTTGCGAGAGGTGGTCGACAAGAGATTAGGATGGCAGAACCCGCATCCAATTGCGCCACGCGTTGCTGCGAAATGGAGTGTCAGCGAGCTAAAGCGCCATGCCAAAGTCAGCAAAGGCGGACAGCCACTCACACTACCGTCGATTACGGAAAAGCCAAAGTTTTTGTCTGAGCAAAAATCCAATCGACTGACAGCAGCTGAAAAAGGGACAATCACGCACTTAGTGTTCCAGCATCTCGATTTGAAACGTCCGCTGGATGAAGCGGATATTCGGGAGCAGGTGACAGCACTCGCCGCTCACCGCTTTTTGACTGACGAGCAGGTACAAGCAGTAGATGTTCCCCAGATCGCCCGATTCTTCGCTGATCCTTTGGGGCAGCGAATGAAGGCGGCGGCGGTCGTGCATCGTGAATTGCCATTTACCCTCGTGCTTCCTGCTTATGAAGTAGAAGCGGAGTTGGGTGAAGAGAGCGATGAACAGGTTGTCGTCCAAGGGGTCATTGATTGCCTGTTAGAGGAGCAGGATGGAAGCCTCGTCCTGATCGATTTCAAGACTGATTGGATGGCAAAAGAGGCGACTGCCGTAGCTATCGAAGAGATGAAGAGAAGATACGAAGGCCAGATCAGGCTATACGTCCGGGCGATCAAGCAGATCATCAAGCCAAAAGGGAACGTGTCTAGTTATCTTTATTTACTCTCAGGTGGATTCTCTCTTTCGTTTTCGGATGAAAGCATGGACTAGTATGTTGGACCGTCAGGGTTAATAACTCTGGCGGTCTTTTTGTTTATTAGAGCTGCTGTGGTGTGGGAAGAAGCGCATTTCCAGTCTACGCTTCGGCCTACGCCCCGCAAGAGGGGATTGACTGTCCGCTTCGAAATGAATGGCGGGAGCGCTTCAAACGTAGAAGTTTCGATGAAGAATTTCATAGGTGAAGCTGAAATTCCCCGCCATTTTTCCTGCGCTGAGGTGGGCTCCAGAGGCGCTTGGACTGGAAATGCGCTTCTTCCTACGCTGCTTTGGTTAAAAAGAATTCAAGAAAGCTACTTTGCACTGACCTTCTAATATGATCTAGAAGCCGGAAGAGGATCAAAGCCATACGAAAACATGTGGCAGGGCTTCATCCGACCACTATTGTTAGAAGACCACCACTAAAAATTTCACATGATAAGAACGTATGTGCTATTATTAGTTGGAATTTTCCTAATCATCTACTCAAATAGATAAGGAGTGAACTCGATGAAGATGTTTTTCCAGTATAACTGGCAGGTACGGGACGAGTGGATGGAATGGTGTAAGCAGCTTACACCAGAAGAATTGCTACGCGAGCGTACAGGTGGGGCTGGCACGATTTTGTACACCTTGTTTCACATTGCTGACGTCGAGTATAGCTGGATTCGGGGCGTGCAGGGAAAGCCGGATATTCAGGTGGCATACGAAGCGAACAAGACGCTGCAAAAAGTAAAGGAACTTTCGGATACGTGGCGCGTAGAATTGCGTGATTTCATCGAGAATTGGTCAGACGAGAGGGAGAACGAATCAGTAAAGGTCGCCTGGGATGATGAAGTGTACACGAAGGGGGAGCTGCTTCGCCATGTCATCGCCCACGAGATTCATCACATGGGGCAGTTGTCTGTTTGGGCAAGAGAGCTCGGGATTGCGCCAGTTTCCGCCAATGTCATTGGGCGCGGGTTAGCGCGCAGGTAACCCTGACAAAATCCGATCCAAGCTGCGTCTGTGCATAATTTTCCTCCAATCAGATCATACTCCAACTGTTTTCAATCACGGTTGGAAGTGAATGACCCGCTTGGGAGGTCGCACATGATGTCATGGAAAAATCAATTGCTGAGGAAAAAGTCAGTTACGCAAATGCTGGAGCAGGTGGATAAAAACGAAAGCTCTCTCAAAAAGTCATTAGGTGCTTTTGACCTGACGATGCTGGGCATCGGCGCGATCATGGGAACAGGAATTTTTGTGTTAACTGGGGTTGCTGCTGCCTTGCACGCTGGACCGGCACTTGTTTTGTCTTTTGTTATTGCGGCACTTGCCTGTGTCTTTGCCGCACTCTGCTATGCGGAATTTGCTTCGACTGTTCCGGTGTCGGGAAGCGCTTATACATACAGCTATGCGGCATTTGGCGAATTTGTCGCGTGGATGATCGGGTGGGACTTGATTCTCGAATATGGAGTGGCTTGTGCTGCGGTGGCAAGCGGATGGTCGGGGTATGCCCAGGGATTGCTAGCGGGGTTTAACATCCACTTGCCGAATGCGCTCACGAGTGCGTTTGATGCATCAAAAGGAACGATCATCGATCTACCTGCGGTCCTCATCATTGTCATCATTACAGCTTTGTTGATGAAGGGAACGCGAGAGTCAGCCAGCTTGAATACCATCATGGTGTTGATAAAAATAGCGGTAGTTGCCCTGTTCCTCGTCGTTGGAGTCATGTATGTTAAACCGGAAAACTGGAGTCCATTCATGCCGTTTGGTTTTGCGGGAGTAGCGACTGGTGCAGCAACGGTGTTTTTTGCTTTTATTGGATTTGATGCGGTGTCTAGTGCGGCCGAAGAAGTCCGCAATCCCCAGCGCGACATGCCAATCGGGATCATCTCGTCCTTACTCGTCTGCACGATTTTGTATATTGCAGTCTCACTGACATTGACAGGGATTGTTCCGTACAAATTGTTGAATGTCAAAAATCCGGTCGCATTTGCGCTCGCCTATGTCAATCAGGACTGGGTAGCAGGCTTCATTTCGTTGGGAGCCATTGTCGGGATCACGACAGTGTTGTTAGTCATGATGTATGGACAAGCCCGGATGTTTTTTGCGATGAGTCGAGATGGCTTGCTCCCTGAGCTCTTCTCGCACGTACATCCCCGCACACAGGTACCACAAAAGAGCACGCTCGTCGTGGCAGTATTAGTAGCAACCTTCGGTGGATTATTGCCCCTCTCTAGCTTGGCCCAGCTCACCAACATCGGAACGCTGTTTGCTTTTATTTTGGTCTCGATTGGGCTAGTAGTATTGCGTCGCACTCATCCGCAATTACCGCGGGCTTTTCGCGTCCCATTTGTTCCACTTGTTCCCTTGCTCGCGGTTCTCTTTTGTGGATATCTCGTTTTCAACCTGCCTACGCTGACCAAGTTCGGTTTTCTCGGTTGGCTGTCGGTCGGAGCGATCGTCTATTTCCTATATGGGCGCAAACACAGTCGATTGGCAAAAAAAGACGACTCCTCCCAAACATAAATAGCAGGTTAATCCGTTTAGGCATGTTTTTCGTGAGCATGTCTTTGTTTGCTATCTGACAAAGCGATCCCATTCATGGTAGAGTAAAAGCAACCAAAACGACGAGGGAGAGCAGGCTATGAAGCGAAAACGAGCAGATCGACCTGGTTGGAGACGCGTGAAGCGATTGGGTTACCAGCAAAAATGGGTAGAATCTTTATCTTTTTCGGGGTACACTGTCCGCCTGTCTCTGGACGAAGTCAGTGAGCCTGCCTACATGCCTGTCGGGGACAAAACTCTGTGTGTGGGCGATAGAGGATATGTGTACTTGCAGTATTTTCCTCATGGTCAAGCGTATGCCGTTACAAAAATGATGGATGAGTTAGGGAATACCGTGCAATGGTATATCGATATTTGCAGGGGACATGGCAAGGATGAGAACGGGCATATCTGGTATGACGATTTGTACCTCGACATCGTGGTACTGCCGACAGGAGAAGTATACCTGCTTGATCAGGATGAGCTCGATGAGGCATTGAAAAAAGGCGTTATCACGAGCGAGTATCACCAGTTTGCCTCTGAGACCGCTGATCTTTTATTACGAAATATTTTGTCGGGCAAACGGGATGACTTTGACTTTCCGAATTTTTTTGCATAAACGTATGGAAGAACGAAAGGCGGTTGTCGCTTTCGTTCTTTTTTTGGTAGACGTACCGCTTTTTGGAGTGGAGTTGGAGGCTCGGAGCTTGTCCTAGTCCAAAATAACCATATTTTTATTTCGTGTAAAAACTGTATGTTATGCCTAAAAAATGAAATACGATTTTTACGAACAAAAAAACTTTTAGGAGGAGAAGTATGAAGAGAGTATTCCAAGCCTTACTCGCAGTAACACTCATGTTCAGTTTAACGCTAAACAGCAACAGCGTATCAGCAAAATCGGAGAAAGAAGAGCTTGGTGTACCGAATCAGTTCCTTGATGATGAGCAGCTAGTGGAAATTGACGCACAATTCAAAAAGGAATACCAACTCGATAGCACGTATATTTCCGACAACCTAATCAGTTATCCAAAACCTGGGGATGTGTTCGTATCAGTTTCTAATCCTATTATTGCGCAGACAGATGTTCCTACAAACATTCGACCTGCGCTAACATTCCCGGTGCCAATTACTTTTGACAATGATCCGTCAACAGTAGTATCGCTCTATAAGGTTGAAGGAAAATCACCAGTCAGCGGAAAATTGGAGATTAGAAATAACACACTCTATATTCGTCCTGACAAGACTTTGGAATCCAATACTAAATATGCGATCGAGATTGACAAAGGAGCAATTGTAAGCACCATTGATTCTACTAAATCGATCGATAAGTATTTATTACAGTTTGTGACCAGCAACAACGAAGCGCCTATAGTAATCGATGTAAAGCCGTATGGAGAGGAAACAAAAGTGGATGTAGATGCGGTTATTACAATTAAGTATGATCGCAAAGTGATAAGTGGAACAAAGAAATTCCTATTAATGAATGACAATGGTGCGAAGGTTCCTGCAACTTTTACTGTCAGTAATGACACTGTAACGATCCAACCGAAAGCGCCTTTAAAAAATAATGTAGAGTACTACATAGATGTAGCCCAAGGAGCAGTAAAGGATACATCAGGGAATGAAAGCTATAAATATTTTTCCTTGTTTTCAACAGGCACCCCATCTGATTCAGGGGCCATTCCTGAGAATCCAGAACCAATTGATCTAGAATTAGGTGACATTTCAATAGAGTTTGAGTAGAAAAAATCAGTGAAGATTGGATTGAAATTTGCGACTGCTACATTAAAGGGCGACAAGTGTATAGGGTGAAATGTAAAGATAGAAGGGGTGTCTCTCTCCCAGAGAGGGCCCCTTTTTCCTTTTTTGAAGAAGATAAATATATGATAACGTGGGCACTCGGACATTTGGTCACTCTCGCTAATCTGAAGCGTACGGGCAGCAATTCAGCTCGTGGCGAATCGAGGATTTGCCGATTATGCCGTCCCCATTACGCTTGGTCGTGATCTTTGCTGGATATGGGAGTAGAAGTAGCCATCGTGATCGGAGGGGGCAATATTTTTCGTGGAAACATGGCCGATCCACGCAAGGATTTTACCGCGAAGCAGTATGTGGAGGTTTCTTTTGACGAGGTGGTCAGAAGAGATTTGCGTGTCATGGGTCAGGCCGCAATGATTTTGGCCAGAGACCACCAATTGCCTCTGCACGTGTTTACCTTTGACCAGCCGGGAGCCATGGCGCGGATTTGTCGAGGGGAGCAGGTAGGTACTTACATTAGCACAGAGCTTGCGGCACTGTATAAGTAGTCGGCAAAGGTTGGTGTGTTTGCGTTTGTAAAGCGAGACAGCAGCAACCTAGGACGAGAAAATAAAGTCCTAGGTTGCCACGGATCATTACATCTCACCTGGCGTTTTCTGCCCAATGGGGGGGATATGCCGAAGCTTGATCACGGTGAGTATGGCGATAGCGATCATGAGCCCGCCGCTAACAGCCACAACAGCATGCATGCCGTCGGTAAATGCTATCTGAGCGCCATGAAGAAGTGTTGAACCAATTGGTTCGGGTAAAACTTTTGCTGCCGAGACTGCCCCAGCCAGACTTTCGCGGGAGGCTCCGGCTGTCAACGTCGTAACATCTCTCGGTATGAAGCCGGCAATTTGAGTGCGGTACACGTATGTTCCGATGCTGCCTAATACAGCAATACCAAGTGCGAATGCAAATTCACCGCTCGTTTGCAGCAAGGACGCCGCCGAACCGGCTTTCGCAGGCGGGGCCGAGCCGATAATTAGATCGCTGGACAAGCTCGCAAACGGCGCTACCCCCACATTAAAAAAGATATAACCGACGATCAGGGTAGAGAGTCCGGATCCCGCTCCTACCTGGGACAGTAGAATACATCCAGTCGCCGAGACGGCAAGGCCTGCCCCGATAAGGAGTGAAGGTCGGACCCGCCGAGCGATGATCGGCGACAACAACATGCCTGCCATCGACGCAACCACTCCCGGGAGCATGCACATCGCTGCTGCAAGCGGCGATAGTCCTTCCACGAATTGAAGATGCTGTGCGATGAAGAGCATGGAAGCGCCTGTCAAAGTGATGCCGAACATGCCGCCCAGTGCTGTGCTGAAGGCGGGGTTTGCGAATAGGCGCAAGTCCATTAGCGGACTGTCCAACCGTTGCTGCCGTCTTACGAATAACGTCCCGAAAACAACTCCAGCCGCGATGGCAATGAGCGGCAAGATCTGTAGACCTTGCTTAGCGATTTCCTTTAGGCCGTATATTGTCGGTAGAATGGTGCACATCGACAGCAAGACGCTAGTCATATCCAAATGACCAGGTGCGGGATCCCGATATTCGGGCAGAAGATGGGATGCAGTCAACAACAGCAGCGCCATGACTGGAACGCCTAGTAGAAAAATCGAACCCCATGAAAAATGCTCCAGCATCATCCCGCCGACTACTGGGCCAAGCGCCATGCCTCCCATCGAGCACATGAACCATATGCCTATGGCGAGGGAGCGCTGCTTATGATCGCGGAACATATTGCTGATTAAAGCCAGGGACGAAGGCGATACCGTCGCCCCGGCTATGCCGAGCAGCGCCCGTGCTGTAATTAGCATTCCAGAGGTGCTGGAATAAGCGGCCAACACCGAAGCGGAACCGAATGCCGCTGCGCCGAACATCAGCAGCTTACGGCGACCGAGCCGATCTCCGAGCGATCCCATCGTGATCAGAAACCCCGAGAGCATGAAGCCGTATATGTCCATGATCCAGAGCTGTTCAGTACTGTCAGCGCCGATAGAGATGCTTATGTGAGGAAGTGCGAGAATCATTACGGACAAGTCTATCGAAACGAGCAGTGCAGGCAATGAAAGCACGGCAAGTCCAATCCATTCGTTCAAACCGGCCCGGTTACTCGATTCAAGCGTAGCATCTTTCATTGGTCGTCCAGAGCCTCACCGAGCCGATCCAACATCACCTTTGTTCCGTGCTCACGCTGTTCAGGCGTATCGAGACCGTCTAGAAAAACGCCTTGCTCGGTATAGATCAAGCGCGTGCCGCCGTCCACGGAATCGAATTCCACCGTCGTCACGGAGACTGACATCCGCTTGTCTTCCATGTCCAGCGTGTATGAGTATACAATTCGCTTATTCTGAACGATTTCCTGATAGCAGGCATCGAATGTGTAAACGAGTCCCCCAGGCGGACCACCGCGATTGAATTCGCGGCCGCCGACGCGGAAGTCGAATTCTTCGGCTTTAGGAAACCTACTGGCTTTGGCTGCTTGACCCGCCCATGCAGCGAATACACGGGCAGGGGAATGCTTATAGTTCCTTTCAATGACAAATGTGGAATGCTTAGCTGATTTTTCACTCACAGTCGAAACCTCCCTATCCGGGTTCTTCCGGATGCTCATCTAAATATTCACCAAGTCGGTCGAGGTGGCGATCCATACTCGATTTTCTCTCGGCGAAAAATTTCTCATGCTTCATTCTCATCGTTCGTATGATGTTCATGAAATGCTCAACGGTAAACGGTTCGTTCCTTTGCATCCGACTCGACACATTCTCAAGCTCATGCAAAAGTTTCTGCTGCATGCGGATACTTTCTTTCAGGCTGTCTATTTGAATGGAAACAATGTCCGACAGGCTGAGCTGGTCTCCGGCCATAACGGCTTTAATCTGCTCCAGCGATAGCCCCAACTCCTTTAAGGACAAAATTTGCTGTAGGCGTGAAATGTCCTTTTCGGTGTAGAGTCTGTATCCGGATGGCGAATAGCCGGATGGAGAAAACAAGCCTATCTGATCGTAAAAACGTAAAGTCCGTATCGTAATTCCCGCCATTTTCGCAAGTTCTCCGACTTTCCAATGACTTTTCATGATCAGCCCCTTTCTTGATCGCTAGCGTTTCACCGGTAACTTCACTATAAACCGTTACGTTACGTAATGGTCAAGGAGCACTTTGAAGTTTTTTCCAACACATCGCGTGAGCTTGTCCGTTAGCGTTTCATAGCCCTAAGAGTCTAAAACTTTTTTCCTTGAAATATTTCTAAGCCCCTTCTTCCTGCTTTTTTGTTTACAATGGAAAGAGAGATGTTGAATTGGTTTGAAAGGATGTCGTACATGAGTAAAACAGTTGTACTGGCAGAAAAGCCTTCGGTTGGACGTGACATTGCAAAAGTATTGCAGTGTCACAAAAAAGGAAACGGCTTTTTTGAAGGAGATAAATATATTGTAACGTGGGCGCTGGGGCATTTGGTCACGCTCGCTGATCCTGAAGCGTACGGGCAGCAATTCACCTCGTGGCGAATCGAGGATTTGCCGATTATGCCGTCACCATTGCGCTTGGTCGTGATCAAGGAAAGCAACAGGCAGTTTCAGGTCGTCAAACAACAATTGAGACGCAACGATGTCGGGCAGATCGTCATTGCGACGGATGCAGGGCGTGAAGGAGAGCTCGTTGCCCGGTGGATTCTCGAGCTGGTTCACGCGAATAAACCAATCAAGCGTCTGTGGATCTCCTCGGTGACAGATAAGGCGATCCGCGAAGGCTTCCGCAATCTGAAGGACGGCAAAAACTATGAAAACTTGTTTGCCTCCGCCGCTGCTCGTGCAGAAGCAGACTGGCTCGTAGGAATCAATGCCACGCGCGCCTTGACGTGCAAGCATAATGCCCAGCTCTCATGCGGTCGTGTTCAGACGCCGACACTCGCTATTGTGGCAACGCGAGAAGAGGAGATTCGTCGCTTTACGCCCAAGCCATTTTACGGGCTGTCTGCGGTGGCCCAAGGTCCGATTCAGCTCCAATGGCAAGATCAGCAAACGAAGGATGTCAGAACATTTTCCAAGGAAAAGGCTGATCAGCTAATAGCCGCTCTCAAACAGGAGAAAAACGCAGAAGTCATCGAGATTACTCGTGCGCACAAAAAGACATATGCACCACAGCTGTACGATTTGACGGAGCTACAAAGGGATGCCAACCGAATGTTTGGCTACTCGCCAAAGCAAACGCTGTCCATCATGCAAGGGCTATATGAGCATCACAAGGCAGTGACGTACCCACGAACGGACTCTCGCTATCTCTCTGCTGATATCGTCGAGACGCTGCCGGATCGAATCAAGGCTGTCCAAATGAAGCCATATGCACCCCTCGCCGCCAGAATCCTGCGTGCGCCGATCAAAGCGAACAAATCGTTCGTGGATGACAGCAAAGTATCGGACCACCATGCGATTATCCCGACGGAGCAAGCTGTTTTTCTCGGTGATTTGAGCGATAAGGAACGCAAGATTTTCGACCTCATCGTGAAGCGCTTCCTGGCCGTTCTGCTGCCTGCCTTCGAATACGAGCAAACGACCATCCAGGCGAAAATCGGGAATGAAACGTTCCTGGCAAAAGGAAAAACCGTACTCTCCCAAGGCTGGAGAGAGGCGTATGACCACGATGTAGAAGAAGACGATGCGAAGGACGGCGTAAAGGAACAAATCCTGCCTACTCTTGCAAAAGGAGATCGTTTGCACATCCAGTCAGTATCCCAGACCAAGGGCGAGACGAAGCCGCCAGAGCCATTTACGGAAGCGAGTCTGCTGACAGCGATGGAAAACCCGGCGAAATACATGGCGAACGAGAGCAAGGATTTGATCAAAACGATTGGGGAAACAGGCGGACTAGGTACGGTAGCAACCCGCGCGGATGTGATCGAGAAGCTGTTCAACAGCTTTTTGCTAGAGAAGCGCGGCAAGCATATTTTTGTCACCGCAAAAGCCAAGCAATTGCTAGAGCTCGTACCAGATGAAATGCAGTCGCCGACCTTGACCGCTCAATGGGAGCAAAAGCTCGGTGCCATCGCTAAGGGAAGCTTGAACAAGCGAGCGTTTATCGAAGAGATGAAATTGTACGCCAAAGAAGTCGTCCAACAGATCAAGAACAGCGATCAGACTTTCCGGCACGACAACCTGACCAGAAGCAGGTGCCCGGAGTGCAATAAGTTTTTGCTGGAGGTAAACGGAAAGCGTGGCAAAATGCAGGTGTGCCAGGATCGAGAATGCGGCTATCGCAAAAGCATTGCCAAGCAGACCAATGCCAGATGTCCAAAATGCCACAAAAGATTGGAGCTACGCGGAGAAGGGGAAGGACAAACCTTTGTCTGCGTGTGTGGGCACAAGGAAAAACTGAAGACCTTCCAGGAGCGTCGCGACAAGGAAAAGGGCAGCAAGGTTTCGAAGAAAGAAGTATCCAAGTATTTGAAGGGGCAAGACAAGGAGCAGGACGAAGGAATCAACTCAGCTTTGAAAGACGCACTGTCCAAATTAAAGTTCGACTAAAGAGGTATGAAACAAAAGCGTGAAACAAAAGGCGGCCGACCATTCAAGTCAGCCGCCTCCTTCTATTTACTTTTTCTCCAACACAGCAAAGTAATTTTCTTCATCGTCTGCGAAGTTAAAGACGCGGCCCGAAGGCATCGTAACAATGTCACCAACCTTCACATTTTTATTCATGAGGTCGTTACGCAATTCCTCGATATTTTCCGAAAAGAGCAGGAGCGAAGGAGTGCCAAGATTCATTCCAGGTGACATTTTCGCAACGAATTCCTTATTGTGCAGAACGATGCTTGTTTCAGCGCCTTGTGCGGGAGCAATTTCAATCCATCTCATTTCACCGTTCTTCTCTTCAGAAACCACATGGAACCCTAGTTTTTCGGTCCAAAAGTTCACTGCTTGATCCTGGTTATTGACATACAACATGATTTGACCGACTTTGCTAATCATCATAGACATTTCCCACTCCCTAAATGGTAGTTAAAACCTGACGCTCCTAATCCTTTCCATCTGGACGGTATCTGATACCCGATGGCCAACGGACTTGTCTAGCTTGTTTTCATCATAGCATGAATAATCAGATAGGATTTCTTTTCGATTGCGCATTTAGAAAAAGGAATTGCAATTCGTAAAAGAGGAGCATATACTCACGAGTAAAAGTGAGTAATCACTCGCTTAACTGAAAAGGTCATCTCGAGCCTGGTTCTGTGGCTTGTTTTTTTACTCATAAATAGAAAGTGATTACTCACTCCATTACGTAGGTAGGGGGAAGCGTTTATGAAACCAGTTGTTCGCTCCATTTGTATCGGGGGACTGTTACTGGCATTGTCGGGCTGCAATTGGACATCCGAAAATCATCCGTCTCTGTCCGGCACAATCGAGGCCATCGAGCTGCCGATCGTAGCTGAAGTAGGCGGATTGGTTACAAACGTTACGATAGAAGAGGGAAGTGCAGTAAAAAAAGGACAAGTGCTGGTCCAAATCGATAAACGAAGCTACCAAATTACTGTGGCAGAAGCACAGGCAGCACTGGACCAAGCGACAGCCAGGCTGGAAGAGGCAAGAGCTGGTTCACGCGACACGACGATTCAAAGAAGCATGGCCAACGTCCAGCAGGCCAATGCGAATATTCAACTGGCACAAGCGAGAAAAAATCAGGCGGAAGCAGGAAAAGCACGTGCTGCTGAGCAGATGACACAGACAGAATCGCAATGGCAGGGTGCGCAACAGACCCTGTTGTATCACCAAAAAAGACTCGAGGAATCAACAGCGCTCTTTGAAAAAGGAGCGATCTCTGCCAAAGACCTCGATACACAAAAAGAAGCAGTGAGCCAGGCAAAAACGCAGGCAGATCAATGGGCGGCACAAGTAGCTCAGACACAGGCATAGTACCGTTCTGCACAAGGAGACATCGCTGCTGCTGCGGCCCAAATCGGTACAGCCCAAGCTGCGCAAGCGGGAGCGCAGGCGGATCTCGATCAGGTGAAGGAAGGAAGTACCGATTACGCGATTCGGGCACTGCTCGCCACCCAGCAGCAGGCGAAAGCGAAACTGGATCAAGCCTTATTGCAGTTGGAAAAGGCCCAGATTACGGCAACAGACGATGGTACTCTCTTGCGCTCCTCTATCGAACAGGGGGAAGTAGCTAAAACAGGTGCCACCTTGTTTACGATGATGAAGCCAGATCAGCTTGAACTCGTCGTGTACATCCCGGAAGCACAATTGAATCGGGTGAAAAAAGGGCAAGAAGTTGGCATCAAGGTGGATGCCTATCCTGAAGAGACGTTTACGGGAACGATCAGTCGCATCTCGGAAAAAGCAGAGTTCACACCGAAAAATGTACAGACGCCGGATGAACGCACCAAGCTTGTGTTTGCTGTTACGATACACATCAAAGATGGACTCGACAAAATCAAACCAGGTATGCCTGCCGATGTGCTGCTGGCAGACGAGGAGGGAGGTCAATGAGCGCCGCTATCCAATGTGAGCAGTTGACAAAGCGTTTCAGTGATCGAGTAGCTGTGAACAGCTTGACGCTGACAGTTCCGCGAGGTTCGATATACGGCTTTTTGGGTCCGAATGGCTCAGGGAAATCGACCACAATCCGGATGCTTTGTGGTTTGTTGACCCCGACGACGGGAAAGGGGACGGTTCTTGGCTTCGATGTCATGACACAGAGCGAGGAAATCAAGCAACGGATCGGATATATGTCGCAAAAGTTCAGCCTGTATGAAGATTTGACAGTGGAAGAGAATCTCGATTTTTATGCCGGGGTTTATCGATTAGGTGCAGCAGAACGCAAGGAGCGGAAAGCGGAACTGATTGAGATGGCAGGCCTGACAGGCAGGGAAAAGCAGCTTGCGGGATCGCTGTCAGGGGGATGGAAGCAACGCCTCGCGCTCTCCTGCGCTCTTTTGCACAAGCCGGAGCTGTTGATTTTGGACGAACCGACAGCTGGAGTCGATCCTGTTTCCCGCCGGATTTTTTGGGACGTTATTCATGAGCTGGCGAAACAGGGGATCACCGTGCTGGTGACCACACACTACATGGATGAGGCGCAGACATGCGATTGGATCGGCTTTATCTTTTTCGGCAATCTGCTTGCGGAAGGCACTCCACAAGAGTTGATCGATCGTATGGGAGTAGGCAATCTGGAGGATGTCTTCATCGATCTGGTCAGGCAGGAGGAAGCCAGACAGGCGGCGGAGGAGGGAGTCAGATGAGGCATTTTGTCTGGGAGCGTTACTGGTCTGTAGTAAAGAAGGAAGTCATCCAAATCAAGCGGGATCGTCCAAGTCTGGCGATTGCATTGGTCATGCCGCTGATGCTGTTATTTTTGTTCGGATATGCTGTCAATACAGACGTGAATGACATCCAGATGGCAGTCTGGAATCAAAGCCCTTCTGCTGCCAGCCGAGAGCTGGTGGATCAGTTCGTCAATACGCGTGTATTCGAGGTGACAGCCCATGTAAGTGGCTACGAGGAGATCGAAGCCATGTTAGACGATGGCTCCGTAAATGTCGCGCTCATTATTGGGCCAGACTACACCCGCAAGCGTGATCGCAACGAGCCGGTAGATGTGCAGATGCTTATTAATGGTTCCGATCCGAATATCGCCCGGACAGCCACTTCTCAAGCCCAGTTGATCGTCCAACATCAAGCGATCACGTTGCAGGAAATAAAGCTGCAAAAACAAGGGTTGGGGGAGCTGGAGCAGCCACTTGGCTTGGATACACGCGTGTTGTTTAACCCCAATATGGAGAGTATCGTCTTCAATATTCCCGGCTTGATCGGTTTGATTATGCAAAACGTCACGATGATTCTGACGGCGTTTTCCCTCGTACGTGAGAAGGAGCGAGGAACGATGGAGCAGTTAATCGTGACTCCGATACGCCCATTAGAGCTGATGCTCGGCAAAATTACCCCATATGTAGGTGTAGGTCTCTTTTCGTTTTGTCTGGTGCTATTGGTTGGAACGTATTGGTTCGGGGTCCCGGTCAAAGGCAGCATTTCGCTTTTGGTGACTTTGTCTGTCTTGTTTTTGGTGACGACGCTTCTCTTGGGCATTTTCATTTCTACGGTGGCAAAGACCCAGCTTCAAGCGATGCAAATGGCATTCGCCTTTATCCTGCCTAGCGTGCTTCTCTCCGGCTTTATGTTCCCGCGCGATTCGATGCCGCTCGTGATACAATGGTTAGGCGGGCTCGTCCCGTTGACCTATTTTCTGGAAATCTTGCGGGGGATTTTTTTAAAGGGCGTGGACATGGATGCGCTCTGGAAGGATGTCGTCGGAATGAGCAGCTTTTGTCTCTTGATCCTGACCGTCGCTATCCTGCGGTTCCGCAAGAAGATCGAATAAGAGGAGCGTAATGGGTGATGAACAAGCCGCCAACATTTGTAGAAGGCCTGTTGCAATATGTAGAAGAGTTGAAAGACGAGAGTGAGATGACGGAGAAGCAGCGCAATATTTTGCGTGCATCAGTGAAGCTATTCGCCGAAAAAGGCTTTCATGCCAGCTCAACCTCTGAAATTGCCAAAGAAGCAGGAGTGGCAGAGGGAACGATTTTTCGCCACTACAAATCGAAAAAGGATATTTTACTCGCCGTCGTAGCACCTGTATTGGTCAAATTCGCGGCGCCGTTTATCTTGAAGGATGTCCGTGAGATCTTCAAAGAGCAGAATAAAAAAACATTCTCCCAAATCGTGACAGAGCTGTACCGAAACCGGATCGACTTGGTACTGGCGAATGAAAAGCATATTCGCATTTTGCTGCAAGAAGCCTTTTTCCATGACGAAATTAGGGAAGCACTGATCGCTACAGTTTTCACGGGTGTGAAGGAGATGGCAAATAAGCTGATCGAGGCAAAGGTAGAGGTAGGCGAATTGCGTCCGCTCCCGACACAGGCTGTTTTTCGGGCGATCCTGTCCTCGATGATCGGGCTTGTTTTGTTCCGGCAAGTTTTGGATACCGATGAATTTACGCAGTTCAGCGATGACGAGCAAATCGCCCTGACCGTAGATATTTTACTAAACGGGATTGGAAATCACTCTATCTAAAATTTTTTATCGATAAGTGAACATTTTTCTCTCCATTTGGGTATAGAAATCCCTTCTGGGAATGGTATAATTGCAAACAACTTTTTGCTGTTTTTTATTATGGAGGAGAGTAAACTATGCAATTGTTATCAGAGAGAGAATGGCTCGCGTATCGAGAGAAAAACAAAGATCGTGCGCGCATGCTGATTTCTTGCCCAGACCGCGCGGGTATCGTCGCGGCGGTGTCGAACTTCTTGTTCCAACAAGGAGCCAACATTGTTCAATCTGACCAGTACACGACCGATCCGGAAACAGGCCGGTTCTTCATGCGCATTGAATTCGATCTCATCAATCTGGAGGAGCGCTGCGAAGAGATCAAGGAAGCATTCGGCCCTGTAGCCGAGAGCTTTGGTATGGAATGGTCCTTGGTTGAAGCGAACAAGCGCAAGAAGGTCGCGCTGTTTGTTTCCAAAGAAGATCACTGTCTATTAGAGTTGTTATGGCGTTGGAAGTCCGGGGAGCTGTTCGCGGATATCGCGGTTGTTGTCAGCAACCATCCTGACATGCAGGAGACTGTCGAATCCTTTGGTATTCCGTATCGTTGCATTCCAGTCACGAAGGATAACAAGTCTCAGGCAGAAGAAGAGCAGATTGCAGCGGCGGAGGGTGTTGATCTGATCGTTCTGGCTCGCTACATGCAGATTTTGTCCCCGCGCTTTTTGGAGGACTATGCGATGCGGATTATCAATATCCACCATTCCTTCCTCCCTGCCTTTGTCGGTGCGAAGCCTTATGAGCAGGCGTATCGTCGCGGGGTGAAGCTGATCGGAGCGACAGCGCATTACGTCACGGAAGAGCTGGACGCAGGTCCAATCATCGAGCAAGACGTTCAACGTGTATCGCATCAGGAAGACGTCGAGGCACTGAAGCAGCTTGGACGTCAGGTGGAGCGTACGGTGCTTGCACGTGCAGTTCGTTGGCATCTGGAGGATCGGGTGCTGGTATACGGTAACAAGACGATTGTGTTTCCATAAGCATTACGTATAAGAAGAGGCTATTCCTTGTGTATCGCATCAGGAAGACGTCGAGGCACTGAAGCAGCTTGGACGTCAGGTGGAGCGTACGGTGCTTGCACGTGCAGTTCGTTGGCATCTGGAGGATCGGGTGCTGGTATACGGTAACAAGACGATTGTGTTTCCATAAGCATTACGTATAAGAAGAGGCTATTCCTTTTGAGGAAAAGCCTCTTTTTTCGTTTTGATTCGTCATATTTTCAAGTCAGTTTCTCACGCTTTACCAACTCCAGAAACTGAGCAACAACAGGCCGCTGTTCTGTCTCATCATCACGCGTGCAGATATACAAGGGACGCTTGATCTCTACCCCTGACACGGTTACACGACCGATCTCCCCCTGCGCTACCATTTCCTTAACGGCCAGGGCAGGAGCCAACATCGTCCCATATCCCGCGCGAACGGAGTGGATAGATTCGACCAGACCGTGATACTGAATACCGACCTGTGGACGTTTCACACCATGCTTACGACAGAGGGCAAAAAGCCAATCGCGGGTAGAACTGCCTTGCTCCCGCAACAAAAATGGTTCTTCCACGAGCTGCTCCATACGAATCTCTTTTCCTGCAAGCGCATGATGGGCGGGCAAAATAAACCAATAGGGTACATCCGTCAAATGATACCGCTTGATAGGCAGCTCATCCCACGATTCCTTGAGAATAACGGCCACATCGACCTCACAGCTAAGAAGCAGTTCAATGGATTGCATGGAATTACGCGTGAGAATTTCCACATCGACTCCTTCATAATCACGCTTGTACTGAGCCAGCCACTGTGGCACGAGATAATGGGAGGGGAGATAGGTAGAAGCAATCCTTAGCCGTCCTTTCTTTCCCTGTTTGATTTCTGTTAGCTGTGATTCGATTTCGCGTTCCCAGTCGTAAATACGGCGTGCTTTTTCAAAAAGAAAACGCCCCTCATAGGTGAGAGAAATGCCACGACCATCCGGGATGAGCAAGGTCATGCCCAATTCATTTTCGAGCTTGCGGATTTGGGCACTTACGGCAGGTTGGCTGATCGAGAGTGCGATTGCTGCTTCGGTTACACTGCGTTGTGACGCCACTTCTACGAAAATGCGGAGTGCATGTAAGTTCATCTTATGCCTCGATTCATAACTTTTATTTATGAGTGATAGATAAAGATGTATTAGATATGATGAGTGATTGCGCGTAAGGTATACCTCAGAAAGACAGAAAACGAGTAGAGAGAAGGATCAGGAGATGAGAGAAGTCAGTGGAAAGACACAAGTGGTGGCGGTCGCACTGATAACAGCATTATGCATGATAGGAGATTCGATGCTGTATGTGGTGCTTCCTCTTTGCTGGAAGGAGGCGGGATTAACATCGCTGTGGGAAGTGGGGTTATTGCTTGCGGTGAACCGTTTCATCCGTGTACCACTCGGCCCCCTTGTTGGAAAATGGTATGAGCGCTCGGGCGGACGCACAGGTTTGATTGTGGCAGTGGTGCTAGCTTTTCTGACGACACTTTCGTACAGCCTGGAAGGCTTTTGGCTGTGGCTTCTGATGCGATGCTTGTGGGGAGTCGCTTGGACATTTTTAAGGCTAGGTGCGTTTTCCTTGATCGTGACCGTTTCTGAAGGGCATAATCGTGGGCAGCTCATGGGCTTGTACAACGGACTGTATCGATTGGGCAGTCTTTGCGGCATGCTGGTTGGAGCGCTGCTGGCCTCTTGGTTCGGGCTTTCTGTTGCCTCCATCGCACTTGCGGTACCTACCTTGTTTGCATTCATTCTTGTTTTTCGCTATATACGTCCTTCCTTTACCAGTCAGCTTCCGACAGACGTGAAGCACATGGATACAGGAAAACGCTTGTGGAGTCAGGCGCAGGTGCTGTTGACGCTGAAGACGGCATTGCTCGTCACGATGGTGTACCAGGGGG
>NZ_AKIX01000114.1:0-31655 GCF_000282075.1 Brevibacillus sp. BC25 | reverse complement strand
CGAGCCGGGTCCTTTGCTTTTTCAATCATCTCTGCCCCTCTGCGCAAACCGAGCCCCAAATCCGAATACCCAGAGTAACGCAACCCTTGAATGGTTCGCTTGAGCTGTTCCCGATTCCTTGCTTCGGCGATGCTCGCTGGAGACTGAGCTTGTACAATCCGATCATTATAAGCGACAAAGCCAATGCGGGTACGCGTGGCTTCGCTCATATCAATGAACATACTCATGACCTCTGCGGCTGTTTTGCCAGGGTCTGTTTTGTTCATGGAATTACTCGTATCAACGACAAAGACCGCGTCTACTCCCGCATCTGCTGTTCCATTTGCCCCCGCAGTAAGAGGGGCGGACAAGAAGAGCATGGGAAGGAGCAGTCCGATGACCACCAGTCGAAAAAGTGGCGGCAGAGAGAGGGTTGACTGACGATTTTTGTACATACATTCACCTTTTTTCTGAAAAAAGTTTTAAAAAGTTCATGACTTACTAAAATGGGACGATTTACCTATAAATGTTTGTTCGTATAAAAGATCGGTTTCCTGTTGCCGATGTATATAAAAGTTAATAACACCTATTTTTGTAAATATGAGGTGAATGCATAATACTCCCCAGCGGCAACTAGGGAGAATTATCTATCAGTCCTTGTGCTTCTTTCCTAGTAAGAGAGTGGACAAGGCGAGGCTTATCCCTATTTTTTCGAAGACCTAGGAAAGGAGACTCGGTGTCTTCAGCATAAAACGGAAATCCAAGAAAAGGAATATTTGTGGAATAAAATGGGTCTAAATACTGAGAATGGTCGCGTGGGCATAGGGAATTTGTCACAATCCGCGGAATGTTGACAAATAATGCGGGCAAAGTTTAATTTAGAGGCAAGATTTTTTTGTTTGTTTTTGGTATAAATGTCACGATTTGTATCATCATTCGTGGAGTAGGACTCATCATCTTTCAAGTAGGACTAAGTGGTTATGTAGACGACAGAAAGGGGCCATTTATGGACATTATTAACCAGACCAACCGAACCATGCTGTTCGAAGAGATCAACCCGGAAAAATTGGACCTGATCACCATTGTTGGAGATGTAAAAGGCATCGACAGTCTCAGCGACGACAAGATCAAGGAGATCAACGAGCATCTCCTCGTGCGTAGCTTCGATGAGTTTTTGGACAAGTTCTCACCGAGTGTGTATTCGTTCTACAATGCAGCGAACCAAAAAGTGATGTACACCTTGAAAAAGCCTGACGGAATTGCAGAGGATGCGATTTCTGAGATCAAGATCGATCAGAGCAACGACTTTTTGAAAATGCTGTTTACCCTGATTGATACGAAGCGTAGCCAAGGTATCACCAACGTGGATTTCAAATTCGAGAATTTGCTCGATATGATTTCCCCGAAAAAAGTGATGGATGACATCCGTCAGGTGCGCAAAGAGATTCACTACTTGTACGGTCATTACGAAAAGCTCGATGATGGCGATCCGAAGAAGCTCGATCTCGGTGACAAGCTGAACACGATGTTCGAGGATGCCAGCAAAAACTACAACAACGTCATGGCAATGCTGCCGCTGGCGATTGAAGATATCAAAACACGACTGCTCTTGGGCGGCGCACAAGAGGAGAACCAATCCGAAGCGATTCAGATCGGGATGCTGACGATTGGGGAAGACGGAGAATTGAAGATCATCGAGGCACCGAAGAGTGACAGCCGCGAGCTGATGGTTCTCGATGAAAACAGTGGAAACGGATTGATGAACGTTTTCGAAGAGGATTACGAGTCGATCACAGAGACGCCATCCTCCTATGTAAAAGATCTCGTGGTGCGCACATTCTGCCCGCTGCCGGCGGTACATACCGAAGTCAACATTGAGACAGAAGTACAGAACTACAATACGTATCTGGAGTTTTACAAAAACGCCAAGGACGACTTCGTAAAAACGGTGAAGCCTTTGGTCGAGAAAATTTTGGGCGTGAAGATGTTCTTCGATCAGTACGTGACCAAGAACAAAGGCATGCAGCCAGCTATGCTGATCACGAATACGAAGCTCGACATGCTCGTGAAAAGCAGCAACATTCCACGTCTGGAGACTTATCTGAACACGGTCAACGCGAAAAACGACTTCACGGATACGATCTGGTTCGGAATCGTTCCATCGGTTGATATGGATTCCGCGGGAAAAGCACAAGTTACTCGCGAGCGTTTCCGTGGGAACGAAAAAGTCGTCAAGCAGGACGGCAATACGATGGAATCGCTCACCATGCTGCTCCAAGTCGTCAAGGACTTCAAGGTACAAGTGTTCTTCAGCTTCAGTACAGGTGAAGAAACGACCTTCAACAGCATGGCGACAGCGGGCATTGATAAATACATCGACAAGTGCGGAATCCTGGTGCGCAAAGAATTCAGCGAATTCGCGATCCCGTGCATTCCGAACTTCACGATTATTCCGAAAGATAAATCAGGAGTTGTCATCGACAGCAGAATGCTGCAAACCGAAGACGGCGTGAAGCTGTCTCAGGAAAAAGAAGACATCCTGAAGCTGTGGATCGAGGGTGTTTATGTCGGTGCCAGCTATGTAGCTGCTGGTGTCGTGGCAGCGTACCAGTGCCCAGAGTACTTGCGCGAAACATTCAAAGTGGTTAGCCGCGAATATCCAGGTGTGCGCTTTGACATCGAAGCAGGTGAAAATGGACTGCGCGCTATCACCACAATGGCCAAAGAAATCTCCGGCTTCACCAACAACATCAAAGATTCCATCAACCGCAAAAACTTTGGATTCGTCTTCTCTTCGGAAAATGCACAAATCCAAGGCAAAGATATAAAACGCATTACAGTGTACAAGGCACGCAGCCTCGCCATGGCAGAGGACGGCTTTGATTCCATCTACAAAACACTGGTCAGCACCTATATCGAGCGGATTCTCCGCTTCCAGACGGGTGATTTCAAACACGATAACATCGTGAAGTTCTTCAGTAACAATCCGAGCAGCCAAAAAAGCAAATGGCTGGGCACACGCGGCTTCGTGAACTCCATCATTCACGATGGTGATGACATGAGCTACATCATCGATGATAAGAGCAATCTGTGCCATATCGATCTGGTGTTCAACGGCAATGTGAAAAACCTGGAGGTCACCATCACCAAAGGAACGACTCCGGTCAAAGCATAGCATTGATCCCCTGGAGAGCTGTTTATGAAACTTTTTGACACATTACGCAGGTGGTTAGAGGTGTGTTTCCCAAAACGCACCCTTACACATAAGCCTCGAAGCCAATCAGGTAATTCGAGAGCAAGATTTCATTTCAAGGAGGTTTTATTCATGGGTTTTCGACTCAAAGTAGAAGGTTCTGAAACAATTGAGCTGGGCATGGACAACATTCAGACAGTAAAGTATGACACTGACACGCCAGACGATTCCAACGCGCGCTCCACAGATGTGGGTGCAACACTGAAACTGACTGGCAAAATCATCACTGCAACAGATGGTGACAGTGCGGATGACACCATGAAGCTGGCTCTCTGGTCTTTGGTACCAGCAGAAAAAGCGGATTGCTACCGCAAAGTAACATTGGAAGTAATTGCTGCTGATCAAGTGATCCGCAAAATCTACTTCCCGAACGCATTCGTAGTAGATTACAACGAGAGCTTCGGTGATACCGAGGGTGTAGGAACATTCAGCATCTTCATCAAGCAAAAGAAAGACAAAACCGAACTCACCAAAATCGAAGGCGGCTACGCTGTTTAGGTTTTGAGAGAAGTAAGGTAGGAAGAGCCGTATCTCGAAAGCCGTGTTCGAGGTACGGCTCTACAAAATAACCAAAATTATTGCCAGACAGAGGGTGCGAGAATGAAAAATTATTACGAGATTCTGGGGCTAACCAAACAGGCTTCCACGAATGACATCAAAAAAGCATACCGTCAACTGGCAAAGCAGCATCATCCGGATGTCAATGCCGGGAGCAGTGAGTCAGAGCGAATCTTTAAAGAAATTACCGAGGCCTATCAGACATTGCAGGACCCAGCCTTGCGCGAGGCGTACGACGCACGCTACGAAGCTTTTCAGCAAAAGAAACAACAGCAGACCAGCCATAAAAGCAGCACAAAACAAGGGCAAAGCAAACAGCAAGCACAGAATGCAACGGGTGTGAACTTCGAGGATTTGGGGAGCACCTTTGAACGATTTTTTGGTTTTCATCCGAAGACAGGCGAGATTAATCCAAACACCATGAAATCCGAAAAGAAAAATCCACTGGATACGACAGATATGTTTGAACAGTTTTTCCGCATGAAGAAAAAATAAAATGGAAAAATCGGGCTTGGATGACAGCTCTTTCATGACATAGAGGTAGTAGCAACCTGCTCCTGTCTTTGGATGGATGTCCATACATACACCATTCGCCCAAAGCTCGGAGCATTTTTCTTACAAGGAAGTTCAAAAATTCGTCTTTTGATCACGAGCATACATAGGTAGTTGATTGGGGGGAAAGATGTGGCGAAGAAAAAAAGGTACCAAAAGTCCATCAGAGTGAAGCTCATAGAGCTGCTGATTTCCATTCTTGTGATTAGTGCACTCATTTATGTCTTTGGTTATACGGACAGCAACGCTCTGAAAATAATTACAGGAATTTCCTTCGGACTCTTTTTATTCGGGGTCATTATCGTCAAATTCGGAAGCCCCGACGAACCGGAGCCAAAGAAAGAGGATGGCGTCACCAAACTGGTTCTATTAGATGAAGAGGGAGAGAGCGTGAAGGAGTGGTTCATCCAAGGGGAGACATCCCTTTTGATCGGTAAAAGCTCCACGCAAAACGAGGTCGACATCGACTTGGCGGACGCGGAATACGCCGCCTTGATCAGCAAGCAGCATGCGGTTCTGAATCAAGCGTCTGGGGACTGGTTTATCGAGGATATTCATTCCAAAAACGGCACAGGCATCAAGCAGCCGAACAAACGCGACAAGAGTAAGTTGGAGATTGAACAGCCGCATAAAGTTAAGGCTGGCGACGTCATTTACATAGCTAATACCCGCTTGTTGCTGAAATAACAACGGGGTAAACATCGCTTTTACACACATACATATCGTCCTTGCACGGAACGAAACGGGGGAGCAGAAGAATGAGTTTGACAAGATGCGCGAATGGTCACATGTTTAGCACCAGAAAACACGGAAGCACCTGCCCTTATTGCAGTATGGTCGTTGAGCCAGGGGCGAAACCGGAAAACAAAGCACCAGCGAGAGTGGCAGACGATGATAAGACGATGCCGTACCTGGGGGAAACAGAAGGAATTGAGCCTGTTACCGGATGGCTGGTATGTATTGAGGGGCCGCAACAAGGTCAAGATTACCGCATTATGGCGGAGAAGAACTTCATCGGTCGCGCAGAGGATATGCATATCCGAATCGTCGGAGACAACACGATCTCTCGCCGCAATCATGCGGTGATTGTCTACGATCCGAAAAAACGCAACTTTTACTTGCTCCCGGGTGATGCGTCGGGACTTGCCTATCATAACAATGAAGC
The DNA here is from genome assembly GCF_000282075.1 of Brevibacillus sp. BC25. Lineage (NCBI taxonomy): Bacteria > Bacillati > Bacillota > Bacilli > Caryophanales > Paenibacillaceae > Brevibacillus > Brevibacillus sp. BC25. The sequence continues at coordinate 26,148 of NZ_AKIX01000114.1, read as the reverse complement.
GGTGTACACACCAGTTGAGCTCACTGCGTACGATGTGCTCCAGCTCGGAAAGAGTACCTTTATTTTCATCCCGCTGTGCGGTGTTCACTTCGAGTGGGACAACTCCAACAAAGGCAAGGAATGATGAGCATGTTTCAACAGGGCGCAATCCCGTATCTGGTCGTCCTTGGCGTGATCATTGCCATTACTCTTTTGTTTCGTCTACGTGCAGCTTTGATCCGGCAAGAAAAGAATCCTGTCATCCAGATCGGAAATGGACAGACGATCGGCAGACGAGAAGAGCAGGATGATTACTTTTCTACGGCAACATCGTCTCATGGGACGATTGCAGTCTTGGCTGATGGAATCAGTGGACTGGCTAACGGCAGACTTGCTTCAACGCTTGCCGTGACTACATTTATCCGTGAGTTTACAAAGCTGGACAATCCGAAGCATATGTCCCTCTTCTTTTCACGGGCTGCTTCCCTTGCCAATTCGGAGATTTTGCAGACGCTGAGAGGAAGTCGGGGTGGAACAACGCTGGTCGCTGGCGTAATCGTAGAGGACAAGCTGTATTGGGGGGCGGTTGGAGACAGTATCATCACCGTTTTCCGGAACGGAGAATTCATCCCGATCAATCAAAAAGACATTTATGAGTCTGTGCTGGAGGCTCGTTTTCTGTCCGGTGAGATTACGAAGGACGAGGCGTTGGAGCATCCGCAGAAAAAACAGCTGATCAACTACTTGGGCTACGAGAGTTTTCAAAATATCGAAATTGGCCGTGAGCCGTTTCCGCTTGAGAAGGGAGACAAGGTCATTCTCTGTAGTGACGGTGTCTACGATACGTTAACCGAGATGGAGCTGGAGCAGATTTTGTTCCAAAAAATCGCTGCCCATGACGCGGCTGACCAAATCATTGAAGCGGTGGAAAGCAAGCAAAAAGCCAATCAGGACAACGCAACCATTCTCATCCTGGAAAAAGGCTGGTAACGGGGGAGCGGGTAGTACGAATGAGAAAGGACAACAGTGAATTCATTACCGGGTTTCTATCCGAATCAGGCAGCTTCGTTCGCAACAAGGATTACTTTGCCTTCGCCGAGCTGGATGATATCGCGTGCTGGGTAATCGCCCGCGGATTAGACAACGATCAGGAAGTAGAAAGTGCGGAGTTGGCGGCCAAAAGCGTTCTGGGCTACTTTTTGCAGAAGCCGTCCATTTCGCGTTATCGCATTCGCCGCTATTTGCAGGAGGCCCATCGTGTCCTACAAGCTGAGAGCCATCGCGTCAGACTAAAGGCGAGCCTGACCGTAATCGTTACGGATTATGCCAGAGTGAGGTACGGGGTCGCTGGTAACACCCGGCTGTATCAGTTTCGCAATGGCAGACTGCAATGGCAGAGCAAGGATCAGAGTCTTGCCCAACAGATGGTGGATGGGGAGGAAATCGCAGAGGACGCGCTTGATCAGCACGAAGAGCGCCATAATCTCTTGAGTTATTTGGGGACGCCCAATGAATTTCGCCCGTTTATCTCCAAGAAGCTCCCGCTATATGACGGTGATGTTTTTCTGCTTGCCACCCCTGGTCTGTGGGAGAAGGTGAATCCGGCCGAGATGCAGGACGGGCTTCAAGAGGCGAAAGATCCTGAAACCTGGATCGATACGCTGGAAGACGTGCTTTTGAGCAAGCAAGAGCATGTCGTTCAAAACTACACGGCAGCCGCTATTTTTGCGAACAAAATATTCAAGACAGACCCGCAAAAAAAATGGCGGATTATCAAACGGGTGGCACTCATCCTTCTCGTGCTTGCCTTGGCTGGAGGCGGGGCTCTGCTGTTCAAGATGAAGGAAGCGGAGCGCATCGCGGATGCTGCGACAGGGATGTTCGAGCATGAAACAGCCGGAGACGCTTTCATTGCGGAGAGCGATTATCCGAAGGCACTCAAGGCGTACAGCGATGCCCGAAATGCTGCAAATATCGTCAAAAACAAAATTCAGGCCGCTCTCTTGGTGAAAAAAATCCGTATTACACAGTTGATCGTGGATGGAGATACGGCTGTAAAAGATGAGCAGTACGCCAAAGCATTGGAGAAGTACGACAAGGCGCTCAAAGAAATGAAAGGGCGCGATGATTTTAACGAACCTGAAATTTTGGAGAAGAAAGAAAAGACACAATCGTATGTGCTCGTCATGCAGTGGAAAAAGGAAGGCGATCTCTTGTTTGAGGCGCAAGATTACGCTGGTGCAGAAGCCTATTACCAAAAGGCGCGCAAGCTGGCGTTGGAAACGTCCTTTGTAACAGGAGAAAAGGAGCTTCGCACCAAGCTGGACGAGGTAGCTTCCAAAAAGACTGGTATCGATAAGGAAAAGAAGACGCTCGATGGCGACAAGCTGGAGAAGCAAGGCGACGAGAGCTATGCGGCGCAAGACTTCGAGGGAGCGATCCAATCGTATACGATGGCGCAGGAAATTTATCAGGAGATTGGCGTGCTGGAAAAAGTTTTGGCGGTGGAACGCAAGGTGACAAAGGCAGAGGAGAAGCTGAATCCTCCTGCTGTTCCGCCAGCAGGCCAGCCACCTGTGCAAGGGACGAGTGCTGCGAGTCAACCTCCGGCAGTTCCGGTGAATCAAACGGCACCGGTAAATCAGACGGCTCCTGTAAATCAGACGGCCCCGGTAAACCAGACGGCACCGATTAACCAAACTGCGCCGGTTAACCAGACAGTCCCAGTCAATCCGGTGGCTCCAACGTACCAACCAGTTCCGGTGCACCAAGTAGTGCCGACTAATCAAGCAGTTCCACCTGCCGGGACAGCTCCGGCGACTCAGCCAGTTCAGCCACCGCAAGCTAATCCACCAGCTACAGCCAATCCGACACAGGAGGAGGCAGCGAAAACGCCATGAAAGAGATCGTACTGGATCGTTTGAACAAAATGGAGGAGCTGGAGCAGCGCAGGTTGCTCAAGCAGATCATGAACGGTGTCTTCCTCAACCTGGTCGAGTATCAGGAGGAGATGCAGAAGAAGCTGGAGGAGCGTGTTTTTACCGAGATCGAGGACAAGGAAGATAAGCATGACATCTACGTGACCCTCTGCCATCGCGATGACTTTGACCCGATCCACGAGTATTTGTACCCGATGATCCCTGGCGATGAGGAAAAGAAGATATGTGATCGCAAAGAGTTAGCGGTCAAGCTCAGCAACCAGGAAGAAGCGGTCATGATGACGATCTTTTTAGAGTGTGAGTACGACAAGATACAGGCGCTGATGATGAGCAAGCGAACCTTCAAAGGTCGGCTGAATACGGGAGGCAATCACTATCCAATCGAGGTGCGCCTCCAACAAAGCCGTGTGTATATGGATGAGCTGGAAAAGCTGTACAACATGTTTCAAAAGAACGGGATGCCGTGGAAAACGGTGAATCACCCTTACGCTAGCAAGTTTTTCGATGTCATTCTGGTTGCCTGTGAGGGCACGTTTACAGAAGACGAAGAGATACTGGAAATGTCGATTACCCTCGATGAGTGGGAGCCTTACAAAAAGCTGGACGTTATCCCGTTGTGGAACATCGAGCGTTTGGCTTTAAAAAACATCGGCTTTCCCGTACCTGCCATTGACCGGGTGAATTTTGAGCATGTCCTGTCGTTGCGCAAGACAGGCAGTGAGCACGGATATTTGGTGGATGGAGATGAGGAGCTGATTCGCTACATCAAGCGGTCACCGGAAGAGCTGACGATCGTCTCACCTCAGGAGAAGTCGGGAGTTTGGAATGTATGCAAAATTACACAGCCTGTCACGACCCGCATCGGAAGACTCGATTACGAATTAGTATCCAATCGACGGAAAAACAGCTTTGTTGGGAGCTATGCACGGAAGCAGGCGATGACCGTACGAGCCAAAGGAGAAATTATCCGAATCGTCCATTCCTTTGAGGCCGCTGAGCAGCTGGAGCTAGTGAATGTCGAGATCCGGGATAAAACCAATCGGCCTCCCGCTACGTACGGATTGAATCCGTTCATTAGCGATAACGTTCGTGTAGAAAACGACAAGAAGATCATGGCTCTCGGCTTTCGGAGACGCGGGGCGAACAGCTTTATTCTCCAAGATATGATGAGCTTCCTCGTCTCCGAGGTTCAGATGTATTTTCCGGAATACAAGTGTGAAGGAGAATGGGCTTGAATTACATCTGGGATTTGGTTATTCGTGCAAAACGCGCCGGGATCGCCAATAAAGACATCCAGTTCAAAGCGGCCAAAGTGTATTCGCCCTACATGGAGCTGAGTCATGAGGCCATCAACGCCAAAACGGTGGACAAGACAGTAGAAGTGAATCCGTACTACCGTTTCGACGATATTTTCCGTGACCTTTTTGATGCCAATTACTCGGACGATGCAGAGCTTCGGCATACCTTGTTTGATATCATCATCCATTTGCTGGCCGAGATCGATCTGTCGCAAGGGATGAACAAGCGTGAATACCACATCCGCTTTGTATTGCGCGACTTGGAAGCGGGGTTGTTCGGCAGTCGAGTACAGGAAAATATCCGGCTTTTTACCAAAGAGGAGCGAGAGATTATCGCAGGCAATATTTTGCGCTTGTATGAGACCGGTGAAGCAGTGTACCTGCTCAAGGATACGATGCGCAAAATTTTCTCCCACTCTACCATTTACGCTAATTGTGAAGAAAAAGATGAGCTACTGATTTACGTCGGGCAGTCGGAGAGTGAAACCGCACATGCCAAGCTCGCTTTAATCAAGGATATTTTTTTGCCGGTTCGGTTCCATACAGAGATTTATTGGCGAAATCATTTCGGCATTTTGGATGTTGAGGAAACGATGCAAATCGACAGTGTTGCACTGTACTAAAGGTTTTTGACCGATTGACCCCAACGAAGGTCGGGAGAGAGGAGAGTTGGGATGACTACCTATTCATATAAGCTTCATCTCCAAAAAGGCAGCGGGGATGGAAATCAACGCAATCATCCAGGCGAAGCGACCTACACACAGGACGAGCTGATGGAGATGACGACCTTTCAGCTACGCAATATATGTTACAAGGAAAAGCTAGTCGGCTCTGTCGTGAACAATCTCGATCGGGAGGGACTGCTGCACACGATTCTGCGTTTTCGCGGCGCAGAAGAAAACCTCCTGATTGAGCGTGCTGTTCCAGGGGGTGTTGAACGCCTCGAAGCCGTACTCCACAAATATTTAAACACCCCGATGCCAGGTGTAGATACGATCAAAATTCCAGCGAAGATGTGCTTGTACATGGGTCTCGCCATTGACAGGCTGGACAACTATCGCGTCGAATCCTCCCAGGGCTTGTCCGAATCCAATGTGCTTCTGGTGAATGACCATATGGAGCTATGTGGCATTCTGCATCTGCACAAAGAAAAAGACGATAGGAGAGCGGGGCATTTTACGCTGCACGCTCACCAAGATGCTCAGTTGAGAAAAACCGTCAATCAAAACTACAGCCTGCTCTTTTTTCGCAAACAGGATTCGGAGTATTTGTACAAGGCGTATCACCAGGACCATCCATTGCCGCCTGTCAATCTCCACTACTACAAAGTACCAGTGACTGACCTCGAGATTAGGGAATTGGAAGAAACAGATGCCGTTCTCGCGATTGATTTTGGTACCTCCTCGACGACAGCGGGTGCTTTTCTCGACCATCAGTATATCAGCTCCCCTTCTAGCAACGACTTGTTGAATGGACGCATACGCATGAATGCGATCAATTACGTCTCTTTCCCCGATACCACGCAAAAAAACGAGGAATGGATCGAGGTGCTGCCGACGGCTGTCAGTGTAGCGGATTGCTCCTCTCCACATGACGTTCGTTTTCACATCGGTTATGAAGCACTTCGGCACATGAAAAAGAACGGATACAGCACAAACGCGACCGTGTTTCAAGGCATCAAGCGCTGGGTGAACAGCTATCACAAGATCGAAGAGGTCATGGACAGCCAAGGGAATACCGCGACTGTGAAACGAAGCGACATCCTGCGCCAATACCTTCTTCACGTCATTCAAATGGCCGAGCATCAATTCAAATGCCGCTTTCGTCATCTGCATATCACGAGTCCGGTTAAGCTGAAAACGCAGTTTCTTGAGATGTTCACCGAGATTTTACCTGAGTATCGCATCGAATCAGAGCACGCCCTCGATGAAGGAATGGCCGTCCTGTTTAACACGATTGCGGATCAAATTGACAAAAACAGCTTTCTGGACGGTGAGACATATCAAGCGCTCGTCATCGATTGCGGTGGAGGAACGACCGATCTGTCATCCTGCCATTTCCGGATCGAGGACGGACATATCTCCTATCGCATCGATATTGATACGACCTATGAAAACGGCGACACCAATTTTGGCGGTAACAACATTACGTATCGCATCATGCAATTTATGAAAATCGTCTTTGCGGACTATTACGGAAAAGGGCGGCAACTGATCGACATCGACCAGATCATCGACATCCCCGGATCGGAAATATTCCGGTACGTGGATGAATATGGCGTCGACTCACTCTATGAACGCTTCGAGGCGAGATATCGGGAAGCCGAGGCGATTTTGCCGACTCGCTACAAGGAGTACGAAAACAAGAGCCGGGACGAGTATCAGCGTGTCCGCAACAATTTTCACTTTTTGTGGGACCTCGCTGACCACATGAAAAAAGAGTTTTTCCGTCAGACCGGCATTCTACGCAATCGCTTCACATCCGATACGGAAAATCGTCAAGAGCCTGATCTAAAGCTGACGGCAGTCGAGCGATGGGTGTTGTCGATACGGGAGGATGGTCGCTTCCGGGATGTGTTTGATTTTCCTGATGTCGTCTTCAACGCCAAAGAGATCAATCACCTGATCAAGGCGGATATTTACGAGATTTTGCGCGACTTCTTGGACGATTTTTACCAGCAGGGAAGGCTGGCTGACTTCTCGATCATCAAGCTGACCGGGCAGTCGTGCCGGATTGATGTTTTCCGTGAAGCGCTCAAAGAGTTCGTCCCTGGACGCAGTATCGAGTTCCGGCAAAAGTCGGAGGATGCGGGCAAGGTGCCAGACCTGAAGCTGTCTTGCTTACGTGGAGCACTGCGCTATCAAAGTGCCAAAAAGGCAGGCTTCATTGAAGCGAACATTACGAATCATGCGCCGATCGTCCCGTATTCCGTTACTGCCTTCACTCATAACAAGCAAGAGAGAGTGCTTATTCACAGTCAGGAAAAGCTGAGTCTCGTGCATGGCTCTATCTCACGTCCCTACGGCGTGAGCGAGGTTGAATTTTATCTCAAGGAAAATGACGGCCAGCTGCGCCAACGGTACTTGTACATGGATGATCCTGCCCAATACAAAACCGTGTTGTATGAGGACATCGCGAGCAAGTACGGTACACATATCCCGCAGGATGAGACTGACTCGATTCAAAATGGCGAGTCGAAATACTTCGTTTTTGCGAGCGGTAGCGAGTGGGGATTCCATGTCGTGCCAGTAGCTCGTCTGAATGAACAGCTTGTTTTGGGGAAAAAGGTTTTCTTTGCTTTTGAGAGTGACTTGTCCGAGCTGGATTTCTTTGACGGGATGAAATGATCAAATAACCAAATAACCAGGCAGCTTAAATGAACAGGAAGGGGGAACAGAGCGGTGTTTTCCCATCTCTATCCCAATTTTCATAAAGGGCGAATTCTCAAGCGAGAGATGCTTGAAAATCTGCGTGATTACCCGCGACATTTTGTAGATTTATACTTTCAGGATTATACAGACGGCATTATTTCCGGGATGGATATAACGATAGGCGAAGGGCACCTCACTGTAAGCAGAGGAATCGTCAAGCATCAAGGACGGATTTACTTGTTCGACCGTGAAGAGCGTGTCCCTTATGAGGCCACAGGTATGGAGACGGTCCTCAAGATTCGCTTTCATGAGGAGACTTCGCTGACTGACTACTACGTTTACGAGACGTCGTATATTCTCGATCAGGAGATAGAGTCACGCTCTGATGAAAGGGAGTTGGGGCGCTTCAAGCTCAAGCAAGGGGCAAGGCTTCGCGGTGATTATCAGGATTTAGCCGATATGGCGACCGAATTCAATACGTGGAATATCGTGCATGTCGAACATGCCGGGAGAAACGAGCCAACACTTGCTCCTTACATCCTGCGGTATTTTGCCAATGAAATGCTGAAGACTGTCACCAATCACCCATATGATCTCGCCTTTGCCATGCAGTGCTTGAATGCGGACAGAGTAGAGCGGGGACTCATTCTTCATTATATAGGCAACAGACTGGGGACTGGTTACCGCGAGTACACGAATCTACAGATTCTCAAATACCTCGCACGCATATTGGATGACGCCAAAAGTGGCGGAAAGTCCTCAAAAACGGAGTGGAAAACAGGCGGGCGTCAGCGGGTTATTGTTGATTAACGAGAGGATGGTGAATGGAAATGGCGCGCATGGATGAAAGCATTATCGGCATGTTGAATGAGCTTTCCGGTGAGGATGCACAGCCAGCAGCAATACGTTTTGGTCCAAAGGGCAAAAACCGACTGGATGTGGTGAACAAATCATTTATTACAGTCGGTGAAGAGAGAATTCCCATGGAGGACAAGCGCGTCCTCGACGATCTCGTACAGATTAGACTCCCAAAGACATTTTCCATCATGAGTCCAGAAGTAGCTGCTCTGAAGTATCCATCGGAACGTAGGCCTTCACTGATTTTTACGAACGAAACAGCGTCAATTAACCTGGCGTTTACCTATACCGAAAGCAAGCTGATCGATTCTCCTGCACAGCTGAAGGCCTTCATGGATGTCATGAAGCAGGTTTTGCGGAGGACACAGCCGCTCGCCCGTTGGCAGGAGGAAGGAATACGTGAGATTGCGGGGACCAGCGTCGGATTTTTCGAGTTTGTTGCGCCCGCATTGGATACGGACATTTACAACCTGATCAGCTTTGTCTCCCTACAGGGACGCGCTCTTCTCTGCACGTTCAATTGCACGGAGCAGGAGCTGTCAGATTGGAAGCCGGTAGGCTGGGGGATCATGGATTCCTTGTCGCTCGTATCCACTAATTCGGATGAAAATGGGAAGGGAGAAGGGAAAATATGAGTCTTCCTGTCATTGCCTACAACAATTTGCAAATCTCTCCTTATCAATTGACGCATCTGGTAGAACTGACGATTACGAAAAAGATCAATGAGCATGCCCACCTGACATTTACGGGGATCGTACCAGAAGAATTGAAGGACAGCTATGTAGAAATGACGGAAGCACAGACCCCGATCGAAATCAGTCAGGTGGATAACGAAGGCAACGCCACGCCGCTTTTTGCTGGGATCGTTCTGGAGATAGGTATCAAGGCAGTACGAGATGTTTATTATTTGTACGTCGAAGCCGTCTCGCCTACGTACAATCTCGACGTGAAGCGCAAGAGCCGTTCGTTTCAAAACAAAGCCATGACCTACGGTGCCCTTTTGAAAACAATCGCAGGAGAATACCCAGGCATGGACATTATGGACATGGCTTCCAATGGCGGGAAGCTGGGCTCTTTTACCATGCAGTATCAGGAGACGGATTGGCAATTTCTCAAGCGGCTTGCTTCGCGTTTTCAAACTGGACTGATGCCAGCATCCGTTTTTGAAAAGCCAAAGTTCAGCTTTGGTGTGCCAGAGGGTGCATCGAAAGGCAAGCTGGACGATTTTCACTATCGGGTGCGTAAAAATTTGAATGAATACCGCCATTCCTCGGAAAACGGGGTCAAGGGTGTGGATGAAAATGATTACATCTTTTACGAGGTAGAGACGGATCGCGTGCTCGATTTGGGCAACGGTGTTGATTTCAAAGGGAAGAGCCTGTATGTGTATGAGGCCCATACCGAGATGAAGAAAGGCTTGCTCAAGCACAAGTATTTGCTCGCGTCCAAAAAAGGAATGAGCCAAAAGCCGCTCCACAATTCGCTCATTGTAGGGGCATCGGTGCAGGGGAAAGTCATTGAGGTCTCAAAAGACAACGTCAAAATCCACCTCGATATCGATGAGACCCAGAGCAAGAGCGAAGCGCACTGGTTCCCGTACTCTTCGGTTTATACAGCCGAAGGAAACAGCGGTTGGTATTGCATGCCTGAGCTCGATGACTACGTCCGCGTCTATTTTCCGAGCAACAAGGAAAGTGACGGGATTGCGATCAGCTCTGTCCGGAAAAATTCAGACGAGGGCGAAACGAACAAGCTCGGGAATCCTGATATCAAATACTTCCGTACAGCCAACGGAAAAGAACTGATGTTCAGCCCGTCGGAGGTATTGCTTAGCGCAAAGGACGGGGAAATCCTCATTCGCATGACCGACGCGGACGGCATCCAGATTTTCAGCAAGAAAAATATCAAGGTTGTCTCCGAAAAGGACATTTTGATGGACTCTGCCACGAAGGTGATTATCTCGGCGAAAGAGGAGATCAGTCTCACCTGCAAAGAGAGCAACATCAAGATGGACGGAAACACAAGCATCGTCGGGCAGGAGCTCAAAACCAATTGACACACATGGTTGCCACGCGGGTAACCGTGTGTTTGGTGTATGCAAAAACGGTGAGAAGAAGGGGGGATTGGCATGGAGAGAGAGGAAGCCTTGCAGCATTTCAAGGAGCACGAGGTGCCGAAGAGAACCATCGCCAGCCTGCATGCCTTGGATGCTTACTATCAGGCGAATAAAGAAAGGCTCGCAAAAGAATTTCTTCGTTCCTTTGAAGCAATATGCCGGCGAGTGGTTGATAAGCAGGAGCAAGGGACGAAGGGCAAGCTTGCGTACTTGACCTATTCCATGCTGCGGACGGAGCTTCTTCTTGGAAGCAGTCATTATTTGCTGGAAGCTACGGACAGCAGTTGGTTTTTCGATCCGGTGGAGTGTCAAACCAGCTATGATGCGAGCTGGGCGTACCACTTTTTGGATCGGCTCGCAGAGGAATGGAACGAGGCTGCCAGAGCGTATGCCGGACACGTAAGACTTCCCGATATCGAGCGGATCAAGCTCGTAGAGGCAGAGAAGTTTCATCAATATGTCGTTCACCTGATCCGTTATGCCATGGTGCAGGCTGTTCAGCTGGAAGTCTTTCAACAGGTGGACAAGGAGCCGGAGCTGGAGGTGCGTGTCGGAGAATATCTGGATCAAAGCGAGATCGTGTACTGTCTGGACACTCGCCACAAAGATTCCGAGATGATCCGTGCTTGGCTGGAGGAGAAGCAAGAGCTGGAATACGGCTACAAGGTTTTGGCTGGCCTCGATCTGGGACAAGGGCAATTCGATGGTCTTGATCTTCGTTATTCGGACTTCTCTGACAGTCAGTTAATGAAAGCAACCCTTCGCGAAAGTGTTTTGGTCGGAACGAGATGGCATCGTGCCCAGCTAAAAGCGGTTGATTTCGGCGACAGTCTCATTCACGGAGCGGATTTTACCGGAGCGAATCTGCTAGGCGCGAGCTTTCGTGAAGCATCCGGGCCAAGGGGGCTTTTGGAACCAGATGCGTGGGAGATGCCCGGTTTTGATGGAGTCTTGTTCGTCGGGGCGGACTTGACCGGGACTGATTTTACTGGGGCCGATCTGCGCGGCGCAGACTTTACAGATGCGATTTTGACCGGCGCGAATTTTAGCGGAGCGCTTCTGGAGAGAGCCGTATTCTCGCAGGAGGCCAGGGAGTCCATTCTGTTGGATGAGCTTCAGGAGCGACATGTCGTTTGGCGAGAGGGGAGTCAGGTATGAATTATTTCATCTTGTCACAGGACGAGCGAATCGCAAGTGCGGTAGAGCCAACTAACGTTTTTGACGTCATTCAGCAGGAGTGGCTCACCCCGGATTATCAGGACGAGTTGGACGAGGCCGTCATCCAGTTCGACGTTAAGCAAAAGAAAGAAAATGACTACCTGGATTTTCTCGACAGGCCGATCCCGCTCTATTCCAATCGGTTAAAGACAATCATCCACAAGTTCGCGCCGAAGCTATTCGTCAAATCCGTCGTGCTGGTAGACAGGGAGCGGATCAAGCAGGATTTGTACTGGCTGATGATCCTGCCGCGCGTGAACTGTTTGTCAGAGCAAAGCGAGTTTCACAGGGACGGCTCACTCAAAAGGCTGGTTCTCGATCCAGAAAGGATTGGGCGTCATACGATTTTTCAAATCGAAGGGATTCGTGAACCGTATATCATCATTGATTTGCGGCTGGCGGAAGCTTTGCTGCGCAGGGACTTTTTCGGTATCCGCTTGAAAAAGGCAGAGCAAGCAGGGAGGAGAATGAGTCATGCCCATGATTGAAGATGTCGATGTTGTACCTTCGTCGGCTCCGAAGAAAAGCTACGTCGTGGCAGGAGCGATTCTCTCGTGCGACAACGGGAGCCAGAAGAACAAGCTGAAAACGCCGTTTAGTCATGGCGTGTACATTCGCAACCAGGCACAAATGAACGTGAATGACTATATGCCGCAAGTAAACATCATGCCGTTTGGCAAATGCAAATGCGAGAAAAATCCAACCGTCGCCACTGCTACTGCTGCCAACAACGGTGTACTGAAGCCGATGCCATGCATTCCCATGGTCACTATGCCCTGGATCGAAGGCAAAGCAGATGTACTCGTGGAAAATCATCCCGCCCTGTTAAACACCAGCACGAACATGTGCGTATATGGAGGCTGCATTCGCATCGAAGACGACGGACAGGAGCAATAGTGAGGGGGATTGTATGAATACGACAGAGAAGCTGGCTGGATACGAGAATATCCAGTTGGTCTCACCCTTTGAAATCCAAAGCTTGCAAGATGTCAGAATCGTGAAGAAAGTCAATGAGCACGCCAGATTGTTCGTCACTGCAATCATCCCGGAGGAAAAAAGCGACCGTTACATTGAGATGGCGACGAGTGAGGATACAGTTGCGCTGAATTTGGTGGAAAACGGTTCGCTGACGAAGACATTGTTCAAAGGACTCGTGGATTCCGTCAGTGTCAACTTCGTTCGAGGTGTGTATCATTTGGAGCTGGAAGCGGTCTCGCACACACAGCGAATGGACGGACAGCGCAAGATGCGCTCTTTTCAGCATAAACAAATGACGTATGCCAGTCTGCTGGATGAAATCACGAAGGACTATCCCGGCTCGGATTATTTGGACCATGCTTCGAACGGAGCGCCGCTTGGGACCATTGCTATCCAGTATCAGGAGACAGACTGGCAGTTTTTAAAGCGACTAGCCTCTCGCTTTGGTTCCATTCTCGTCGCAGAGGCAGTGGCAGATACGCCAAAATTCTGGTTTGGCTTGCCCGAGGGACGCACTGCTCAACTAACAGACGCTAGCTACACCATCAGCAAAAGGCTTTCTCCCTATATGGAAACGACAGTAAACGGCTACGCGGCAGGTATGTCGGAAAACGATTTTCTCACCTATGAAGTAGAAAGCGGGCAGGTCCTCCAGCTCGGAGACCGCGTGAACTACCAAGGCAAAGAGCTGGTCGTCGCCGGGTCTGCCACCAGAATCGACCATGCCCTTCTTATTCACACCTATCAGCTCATGCCCGAAGCAGGCATCCGGCAAAATCCCATCCGCAATGACGACATCTGCGGAGCTGCCCTGGAAGGCAAGATCATCGACATCCAGAAGGACACCGTCAAAATCCACCTCGACATTGATCCGAAGCAGCCCAAGGCAGAGGCGAGCTGGTTCCCGTATGCCACGGTCTACTCGGCAGAGGGCAACAGCGGCTTTCACTGCATGCCGCAAATGGGAGACTCCGTCAAGCTGTACTTCTCCACACCAGATGAAGAAGGCGCCATGGCAGTCAGCTCCGTGCGAAAAGGCGGGGGCAGCACGGCGAAAACGGGCAATCCTGGCATCAAGTACTGGGGAACCAACTTCGGCAAAGAGTTGATGATGGGCGGCAAGGAACTCGTTCTTACTGCGAAGGAGAGCAAGGAAGGCAATATTTTTATCAAGCTTCATGAAGAAGATGGTATTGAGATTCACAGTATGCATCCGATCGTATTTTCCTCGGAAAAGGATATAGAGATTACATCAGACACCAAGGTTGAGATCAAGGCCAAGGAAGCGATCTACCTCATGTGCAGCACCAGCAGCATGATTTTGGACAGAGAAGTGGATCTTCAAGCGCCGAAGATTGAGATGGTCGGGCTGACGAAGGCGCCTGTGGTTGTGGAGGATTTGCCGCAGGAGGAGGAAGAAGAGGAAGAAGAGCAGCAGGAAGAGGAAGAGTCTGGCTGGGGTGGATTTCTGGATGGAGTACAGTTAGCGCTGGATGTTGTGGGACTCATTCCGGGTCTGGGAGAAGTAGCGGACTTAGCGAATGCGGGAATCTCGCTAGCACGGGGAGATTATGCAGGAGCGGCGCTATCTCTGGCAGCGTGTATCCCCTTTGCAGGCTGGGCGGCAACCGGAGCCAAGCTAGGGGCCAAGGCGCATAAAGCACTAAAGGGAACAAAAGCGGGACAGAAAGTGCTTGAGGTAGCAGACTCAGCGGCGGATGTTGTGAAGACGGTAGCAAATGCCGTCGAAAGTACCGTAGGGAAGGTCTGGACGGCTGCCCGCAAAACACTAGACGAGATGGATGTGATGCAAGCCGTCCAGCGAATCAAGGAGCAGTTGTACGCTAGCGTCATGGCCGCAAAAGATGCAGTCATCAACAAGGCAACACAGATGAAAGAACAGCTCAAGCAAAAGGCTAGGAAGCTGCGCGATGATATGCAAGAAGGCTTGCAGAATTTAGCGGATAGTTTAGGTCCACAGTTACAATCGGCGGAAGGGTTTCCAGCAAAACTCCCGAATAAAAAAGATGTGGTAGAGCTTGCCCCTACGGAGAGACAACTGAAGTGGCGCGAAACATATGGGGGGCCGAATGGGCAGAAGCCGAATCAAAAGCCGCCGGAGAAGCCGCCTGAGGGGACAGGTAAAGGTGATGCGGATGTAAGTGAAGTTAAACCAAAACCATTAGTAGGCGAAGGGGAACAGTTTACAAATGGAAGAAAAAATAAATTGAAGCCTGATATTAGGTATAAAACTGGAGAATATGATTATTTTTATGAAACAGATAGCCTAGGTAGGATTGGTAAGTTTGAAACGGATAATTTACAATTAACAAAGAGAACAGAAAGATTGTCACACAGCAAAAATACACCGGGTAAAATAAAAGGTAAAGACGATGCAGGGCATTTGGCAGGTGATAGATTTGGAGGCTCACCTAAAATTGACAATTTGGTTTCACAATTATCAGAGGTTAATCAGAAGAAATATAAGAAAGTTGAAAATAAATGGGCTGCGGCTTTGAAAGAAGAACCTCCCAAAAAAGTAACAGTTGATGTTGAGGTAGTTTACTCTGGTAATAATATGCGTCCGGACAAATTTATTGTTAAGTACACTATTGATGGTAAAGCAGGTAGTGCAAAATTTAAAAATTTTTAAAAGGAGTGGAATGTAGTTATGAAAGAATTTGAAGAAATGTTTAGTGAATTGCAAGCAGATATGATATCCATATGTATGGAATATGCTGGAGATAGGGCCAATAAAGTATATGTTTATGCTTCATGTGAAGAAGACATGATATCGAGCAGTTTCTTTTATTTAATTAATAATAAATATGTAGAGTGTCATAAGTTGAATGATGTATTGGAGGATGGGGACGAAAGTTATGATGTTTCTACAGAAAGACAGTTTATGGTATTAAATATTATCAATGATAATATCGAAAAAATTGAAGAATTGTGCAAAGAATTTGAAAAAGACATGCCAACTGAAATGAAATTAATATATGATGTTACGAGTGGCAAGTTTCAAGCTGAATACAAGTATGATTTAGTGCACACAAATGATGATATAAAAACGGCTGATGACTTTGCTGATGAATGGTTTGAGGAGGTAAAAAGTAAATCTCTTTAATGGCTCAATTTAAGAAGGCTTGGGTCTCCCAGTCTATCAAAAATTTTGAGTATAAATGGTTTACAACCCTAACAACAAGATCGTACAAAACCGACAAACCAAACACTAAAAAACATGAAAAACACGTTTTATAAACTTTCAAAGGCTTATTCCAACTTGCCATACCAGGAGGAGTAAGCTTTTTTTGTTCATGTCAATTTTGGCCTTTCACAAAAGAAAAACGGTTCTATTCGACACTTTGGTGGATTGGGTAGATAAACGTTGTAGCGTTTAAGCCGGGGGATTTGCCAATAAGTCGTCAAGAGAACAGTTTATAGATGAGCATAACAACCCTGACCACTATCGTCCTGAACTTCCCGAATCTAATCACAGCCATAAGGGTGAAGATTTAACGGACGATTATTTTGGAGATTAAAATTAGTAAGTATTGGCAAAAGGGGGAGCATAATGAAGATACCAAATGAAAGTAAATTACTTGCTAAATCAGCTTTAAAAGCATTTGGTGGCAATCCTGCTATTCACAAATACTGGGATGACGATAAAATAGGTAACATTGATATTTTATCAACAACGGATAGACCATGCGAAGGTGTTACATCGTATTCAACTATTGGATTATATATGCATTCAATAGGAAAAATTGTAGATGAAAAATTTTTGAGGGTAGAAATTGTGGGGGCGAGTGCAACTATCCATAAAGAATTTCCAAATATATTAGCGACTTGCGCTTTTGGTATAATCAATTCCAAAATGCCGATTTATCCAGGTAAAATATTTTTTGATGTGGTGAAGATGTATTATCCTGATATTGAAATGAAGCATGTGCTCTTCGTGCCTCCATTTCTGTGGGAAGATCAGTTACAAACAATTGATCTTCAAGATAAAAAAGTTGCATGGTTACTTGCTGTCCCAATTTCAGAAAAAGAATATTTATTTGCTGAACAACACGGTTCAAATAAACTTGAAGATCTATTTGAGCAAAAGCAGATAGACATTTTCGATATTGAGCGAAAATCAGTTTTATAGTATCACTGGGTCTGTCAAAAGTTTTGTGTAAGCTTGATATACAACCTCAACAATTAAGAGCGTAAGGCTTATTCCATCTTTGAACGACGAAGAGGAGTAAGCTTTTTTGCATGAATCTGAACTGAAAGGCTTAGAGACTATGTAGTTAATACCAATAGAGAGTTTACTGGGTGAAGGAAAGGCAGAGTTTACAGAAGGATTTGAAGTACCTGATGGAACACGGGTGAAGACAGACAAAGAATGATAATTATTGAGAGAGAATTAGAAAGGAAGTTACAAAAGCAAATAGATGATTTTAATAAATTGAATAATAAATAGGGAGATGAGAATCTCAATGGGAGTTAAATTGGATTATTTAAGAAAATATAATCAAGATATACGGTTGCTTACTCATAAAGAAATCAGTAATATTGCGACTAATGAACTTCCAGTTGCTTGGTATGATATTTTTAAAGAAGAAGATAGCACAGTCAGAATAAAAGGAATCCTAGAAATCTGGAAAAGAAATCTTGGGACAGAATTACGTAACACAATATCTTATTTAAATGAATATCTTATAGATGTTGAATTAATGGAATCAGGGGGTTATTTTTCGGCTTTATATACAATAAAAAATTCTAAAGGAAACTTACTATATTACGAGGGATGTAATCCAAAGGATCAATTTAAAAATAATGAACTTAATAAAGTATGGGGGAGAATGCCAGACTCGATTCAAAAATTCTATGAAGAAGTTCATAATGGTTTTTATTACTATGCTAGTGAATCTATGGGGTTAGTTCCAATTAAGTCTGTAACGTTTTTAGGAGATGAAGATTTAGAATGGGGGATAATAGATGAATTAGAAGAACCCATCGGGATTGATCTAGAATCATCTTTTGGTTTTTTCACTAATGGAATGGGAACCTATATTGTTATAGATTATCAAAATTGCAATAATAATAATGCGACTTTTTGGTCAGCCAAAAGACAACCGAAGTATAATGTAAATTTTTGGAGTTATGTAGATGAATGGATTGTGATTGGTTTTGAGTAGTGAAATATATGAGAGTGTTTAAGGAATTTAGTTAAACAATAAAGTGATAAAATTAAACGGTTTGAGAGTATGGAATAGATTTTGTGTAAATCAGTTTACAACTCTAACAACAAGATTGGACAATACACCTAACAACGCAAACACTAAACAACTTAACAAACACGTTTGATAAACTTATAAAGGCTTATTCCAACTTGAACGATGAGGAGGAATGAGCTTTTTACATCAGGAGATAGGTGTCTAAGAGCATGTGATCTTGAATGAAAAGAAAAAATAGGATTAGGAGGAATAGCCTGATGGAAAAAATAATAGAATTTCTCACGTGGGCTGAAGACAAGGGATGGGAAGTTGAAAAACGGACCGATCGTGAACTAACATTGACGAATGAAATCGTTAATCGATATCCAGTAATACCAGAACAATTTGTTCAATTTCTTAAACTGGTAGATACTTGTGTAGCAGCAGACGAAAAATCTTGGTTTCTATGTGTAAACGATTATAACCGAGAAGTGGAGCTAGCGTTTAGTTGGGATGAGTTTGAGAAAATAAGTTTAGAATCGGCGTGCGACGATGACTCGTGGAAACAAGAGATTACTAATTTTTGGGACAGGTATTTGCCCATAGCTTTATCTGTAAGAAATGGTTATACCTTTTATGCAATAGATCTCGGGAGTGAATTTGGTTCAATAGTATGCGGTTATGAACCTGAATTTGAAGAAGTTGAACAAATTGCATCTTCGTTTGATCAGTTTTTAGATAAAATCATGAAGAATAGCTTGAACTTTTAATCATTTCAATTAAAGTTCAGTTAGAATCCCAAATGATAGGAGGAATATCTTTGGAGTTCGCAGAGATCATTAGAAAATTCCATCGTAATTTCGCGAGAAACGGATTGACCCCAGAAGAAATCAACAATGCCTTTCAACAAGCAAATACCGCTCACCTGCATTCCTTACTAGAATGGGTAGATTTGAAAACATATACTGTACCCGATTCGGTTGTTGCCTTTTATCAGACGTATAATCCACACGATCTGCCTGCATTAAGTGGTGGAATAAGGCTATTGGATATAGAATCCATAAAGGTGGAGAACTCATCTGCTGTACCAAGTATGTACTTGATAAAATTTGGACTACTCACTATCGCTACAACAATAGGTGGCCATGCTATTTGTCTTGATTTGAATAGCACAAATGATAGCCAACCACGTGTATTAAGCGCAGACCAAGCGTTTTGCTCCTATAATGATGATTTGGAAGTAGTAGAATGCGTCCTTGTTCCAGATGATATCGCTGAAAACTATGCGGATGACGAGCCTATTCTTTTGTCTTATTCACTCATCAAGCAATGTCTCCCAGAAATAGCACCATCTTTTCGAGAATTTTTAGAAAGACTGTCCAATGAAGCTTATGAGACTATCGAAGAAGACTTTTTAGCATGACCGAAATTATGAGTAAATAGGAAACTTGTTACACCAAGAACGGTTATATCGAATAGATTTCAATGAGTGACAATCCAGATCAGCCTAGGCCTCTCCTAGGCTTTTTGCGTTTTCCCCAAATCCCACACTTTCCCCTTACTTTTCACGAGGTTATGCCGAACATTCCCGACGCTCGTACGGTACGATTTGTTTGCAAGAAACAATAGGAGACAGGGAGTGTTGACACATGAAAAAAATGCTTTCCGTATCTGTAATCGCAGCGAGCTTGCTGGTAACGAGTGCAGTTGGAGCTTTTGCCGCTGAGAAAGAAGGAAAAGGTGCAGGGTGGAGCAGCCTGCCTGAAGTTCAAGCGCTAAAAGCATTGCAAGTGGAGCAAAAAGCTTTGCAAGATAAACTAAAAGGACAAACGGAAATCAACAGACAAGCATGGGACGTTCTTTGGGGCGATGTGACGAGAGAAGTACGTGAACAGGTAAAAGGTGCACTGGAAGAAACGAAGCCACTGCGCGAAGCAAACAAATCGCTGTCTGCTGAACTGAAAGAAGCGAAGAAAGCAAAGGATAAAGAAAAGGTAGCGAGCATCAAGGCTGAAATCGCCGCAAACCACACCACTATCGAAGAAAAACTGGCGCATATCCAAACAGAATTGACCCAAGTAAAAGAGAAAAAAGCGTCCTTCAAAGAGATGAACCAACAATTGAAGCCAATCCGCACGGAAAAGAAAGAGAACAAAGAGCAAGCAAAAGAACTGAAAGCAAATGAGAAGAACACAGTGAAAGAAGCAAAAGAAGTATTCAAGGCTGGTGACAAGGAGCAAGCAGCTGCATCCTTGCAAGAGGCTGCTGATCTATTGAAAGAACTGATAGAGGTACAAAGCGAGATTTTGGAGCAAAAGCAAGCAATTTCCGAGATTATTCAATAAGGAACGTCTACGAGAATAGTGACAGCCCGAATCCTGTTATTGACTAGACAGATGTTCCCCCTCACATAAGAGACAGAAAGCCCGTTGCAAGCCAGCGGGCTTTTTTCAATCTCCCTCAAAATCATATCATTCAGGACTAACGACCCATTCATAAAATACCAAATAATACCGATTGTAAGATTGTGTGTAAAATAATGGTCTTATTTGGAAGGTTGAATCCATTTCCCTAGGAGCATCGGAGGAGGGGGTTCATCTGGCAGGGAGGGGATACCATGAGCAATCGAACACTCACTTATGGAGATATACAAGTTTCGCCCTATGAATTTACTCATCTGCAAACGATGAAAGTCGTGAAAAAGATGAATGAGCATGAGCGACTGACGCTCACGGGGATTATTTCTGAAGAGCGAAAAGATAGCTACGTGAACCAGACAAATGCGCAAACACTGATCAGTGTGGCACTGGCGGATGAATCGGGCAAGCCGAAAACATGGTTCCAGGGAATCGTCTTGCGCGTCCATGTCAAAGCGGTACGCGGAATTTATTACTTGTCGCTGGAGGCAATTTCTCATACGTATTTGTTGGATGTCAAAACGAGAAAGCGTTCGTTTCAAAACCCGGCGATGACTTATGCGGGGCTCGTGAAAACGGTGCTGTCCGGGTACGGAAAAGCTGACTTTATTGACTCTGTTACAAACGGCAAGGCGTTGAATACGTTTGTTATGCAGTATGAAGAAACCGATTGGCAGTTCCTGAAAAGGATGGCATCGCGTTTTTATACAGGTTTGATCCCGACAACGGCTTTTGACATTCCAAAGTTTTATTTCGGTTTGCCAAAAGGTCAAGATAAAGGAAAGCTTGCGGTTAGTCATTATACGGTGCATAAGCGTGTTGGGGATTATCAGAGTGATACAGAGAACAAGGTTCCTGGAATCGATGATCAAGACTATACCGTGTATGAAGTGCAGAGCGAACGAGTGCTGGAGGTCGGCAATGAGGTGAATTTCAAGTCCAGACCACTTGTCGTCGGAGAAGCGGTCACGGAGATGAAGGAAGGCATTGTCACGCACACATACAAGCTTTATCCACGCCTAGGTCTGGCGCGTAAGAAGCAGTATAACCATGCCATCATCGGGGCGTCCATCCAGGGCAGGGTGTTGCAAGTGCAGAAGGACAATGTGCGGGCCAAGCTGGACATGGATGATCAGCAGGATCAGAGCACGGCATATTGGTTCCCTTACTCCACCATTTATGCCTCCGAGGATCAAACTGGATGGTATGTCATGCCAGAGCTGAACGACCAGATTCGGATTTATTTCCCGAGCAAAAAAGAAGAGGACGGTATCGCGATTAGCTCTGTTCTCAAGGAAATCCCAGACGACGACAAGCCAGCTCCCAAAAAGAAAGCCACACCGAAAAGCAGTGCAGGTGGAGGTGGAGGTGGCGGAGGCGGGGGAGACCGGATGAAGGACCCTGCGGTAAAGACGTTTCGTACCAAGTATGGCAAGGAAATCGTGCTGGCTCCTGACAAAATTGTGATCACGACAGGTGATATGTCGATCACGATCAGTGATACGAGTGGAATCGATATCAAGAGTAGCCAGAATGTGAATATAACAGCGGATAAGGACATGAAGCTATCAGCTGCTTCTCTTCATATTAGTGCGGATAAAGTAGAGCTGAGTGGAAAAGGAAATACGATCAAACTGGAAGAGAAGATCGAGATGAAAGGTTCGGAAATCAAGATGAACTAGAG
Source organism: Brevibacillus sp. BC25 (assembly GCF_000282075.1). NCBI lineage: Bacteria > Bacillati > Bacillota > Bacilli > Caryophanales > Paenibacillaceae > Brevibacillus > Brevibacillus sp. BC25. The sequence goes on along the minus strand of NZ_AKIX01000114.1, from coordinate 4,083 downwards.
GGGGCACTGACATCGATGAAGAAAGAGGAAGCGCTCCAGCATCTGCACGATAATACCTTCCGTCCAGCGTTGGCTGAAAGTGTAGCGGCACTCGAGCGCTATTTCCAGCAAAACAAGGATCAGCTCGTTCGGGAGTTCGTGGAGTCTTTTCGGCAAATGCTCAAGCATATTGACTTCATGCAAAACAACCAGGAGCTTCCTCCTGTCGGTTTTATTCACTACTCGTTGCTTCGGACAACGGTATTGGATGGTACACACACATTTTTGATAGAGGCTTATACGGATCAATGGTACTGGGAGCCAGTGGAATGCTATGCACGGTACGATGCAGCATGGGCTTTGCAAGAGGTGTCCACGCTCATTTCACTACTGGACGAACGCCGAAAAATGTACATGGGGATCATACACGCTGCTGATGTGGAGTACATGGTCCTAAAGGAAATGGAGCTATTCTGTCAGTTTGTCACAGCACTTGTCCGAGTAGCGATTCCAGAAGTCATCAAGCTGCCTGAGTACCAACAGATTAGGAAATCGGATCGTCTGTACGTACGAGTGGGCGAATTCAAAGACATCAGCGAAGTGGTGTACGTAGAAGAGCGAATCAAGCGGGAGGAGAAGGAGAGCAGAAGCCTGCTTGGGCAACCAAAAGGAACGTTTTGCACCCATGAAACATTCGCTCACATGGATTTGCCGCGAAGCAATGTGGATGCACTGGATTTGCGCTATTGCGATTTTAGCGGCAGTGATTTTACGGACAGTCAGTTCCGTGAGAGTGTCCTATTCGGAACAAGGTGGGTAAAGAGCAAGCTTCCACGCACCGATTTCAGCCATTCGCTTCTTTGTGATGCCGATTTTCGTCATGCTGACTTGAGCGGAGCCAACTTTTCTTATGCCGAGGGACAAGGAGTCAGTGCGGACGAGCTGCATCGTGTACCGGGCTTACTCGGTGTCCAATTTGCATATGCTGATTTGGAAGGAGCGGATTTTCGCCATTCTCGTCTGTATCATGCGAATTTTCATGGAGCGAATATGCGGAATGCCGTTTTTTTCGAGAAGGACCGTGAGCGGTTTGCATTGAGTGAAGCACAGATGCAGCAGATTGAGTGGAAAACGGAATAAAGGAGGCGGGATGACATGCGCGATTATTATTTGCTAGCAGATGATGGACGAATGGCTCAAAAGGTCGTACCATCGGGTCTGGGGCTGCAAAAGGAAAACACCTTCGAGCAACTCCCGCCGATATCCGTTCTCGAGGTGAACACGGATGGGGCCCATACCTACACAGATTGGTTAGAAAAGCCGATGCCGATGATTTCGGAGAGGATGAAAACCATTACTGCCAAATACAATCCCAGCGTGCAATGGAAGCGCGTCGATTTGATCGACAGCGAAACCAATCTGCGAAACGTCTACTGGGCCATGCAAGTACCTACTGTAGATTGCCTTTCAATGGAGACGGCGTTTCATTTGAATGGAACGGTAAAGAGACTTGTATTAGATACCGATAAGATAAAGGCACATCATTTCTTTAAAGTTCAAGGGATTTTGGAGCCGTATATCGTGGTGAGTCTGGATGCTGCGGAAAGCTTCCTTCGCAGAAGCTTGAACGGATTTGTTTTGCAAAAAGTAGAGCAGACACTGCGGAGGGAGCTATGACGATCTACTGGGATGAAAAGATTTTGGATGTATGGAACAGCATCCAGACGCGGCGTCAACTCGCTGAAATGGAAGAACAACAGGTGCAATTGACGCTTGAGGAGTGTCTGGATGGCGTGCGAAAAGGCTACCTGGAGTACGCAGGGCGCAGATTCGAATTCGCGGAGAATCTTCTCTTTGACGGGCAGCTTGGCATTCAGTTGCCCCGTTCTATGCAGCTCATACCGAGGGGGCGCGGTTCAAATAGCGGAGGGAATTCTCAGCACGAGCAGATTTCCTATAAAGAGGAAGAGAGCGCGGTCATGCTCGGGATGAATCATATGGCACATCAGCTGCCGATGAGCGGCGTGGAACCGTTTGTGCAGGCGATGACAGCACAAGTCAAAAAGGCGCAGGCAGGCTTGCAGGTCGTACATCATGAGCTTATCGAGCTGGATGGATGCAGGGTTGCCTGCAGCGAATTCATCATTCCGATTGAGGACAAAACCTACTATCAAATCTTGTTCGCGACATCGGTAAACGGGCGGGCACTACTCGGAAGCTTTCATTTTGAGTCTGAGGAAGTGCTCGTTTGGCAGCCTCTGGCCCATGCGTTGATTCGCACACTACGGGTAGAGAAAATTTGATCATGACATAACAGGGAGGTTTCGAATTGGAACAGCAGCAACATCCACAGCAACTGCAAGTAAACGTGCCTGAAAATGAGCGGGTTATGTCGGTCAAGGAATGGATGATTACTTTTTTAATTATGATGGTGCCCGTGGTCAATCTCGTGATGTATTTTGTTTGGGCATTTGGCAGTGAAGGCAATCTAAACAGAAAGAACTGGGCCAAAGCGAACTTGCTGATCTTAGGCGTTTGCATCGGGTTGTACTTGAGTGTCTTCTTTTTAATTCTGATCTTGGCATTCATTGGAGCTTCGGTTGAACAATAGCGAGAACGGTGGATTGGCAAAAAACGTGGAGGGTGTAGAATGGATCACCAAACGTATGTGGAAGGAAGCGTAGCGGAAAACGAAAAGGTCATGACAATGAAAGATTGGATACTCGTCTCGTTGTTCATGATGATTCCGATCGCGAATATTGTATTGTTATTTATGTGGGCTTTTGGTTCAGATGGGAATCTGAATCGTAAAAACTGGGCCAAAGCTAGCTTGTTGTTAATGGCCATTCTTTTGGGTTTATACTTTGTCTTTGGTACGATAATCGCAATTATAACGTTTATTTTACTCGCCATGGAAGGGCAATAAGGGACGATACTAAGACGTCGATCAGGCATATTCCACCTCGAATCATCGAGGAGGAATATGCCTTGTTTTTTACGCAGAGTATTACACCAGCTTTGCTTTTTTGACGTGCTTTTTCATCAACAGATTGCCGAAATAGCAGCCGAGCAATCCGCCGACAAACGAAATCGAGCACATGATGAGAATCATGCTGGGGGTTTCAAAATAATAGAGCATCGCAGAAAGCTGCTCGGGTGTATAGCTTTTTTCCAAGGTAGCGAGATACGATTCGCGGAAGAAAATAAGTGGGACTACCCCGCAAAGCGAATAGCCGACATAAAAAACAGAATAGCTGATCGCATTGCGTACAGGATTCAGATAAGAGCCTTTTCCCCATAGGATCAGTTCGCAGATGAGTCCGATAACAGCTAAGGTAAGTAAGTAATTCGCGTAGCCAAAACCGACAAAATACAATCCAGTTAAGACAGATGTGAAAAATAAAGTCCCTGGCTTGGCGATTTTATTAGACATGACCATATAAATCGGACCGTTGAGTAGCGCGGTAAAGCCGCCAACCAGTAAATGAGAAACAACGGTAATAATCGGGGCAAACGTCATCAGTATTAGCATGACGACGTTAAAGATCGCGAGCGTAATAATATCCCGCATGGTCCATCTGCCGCTTTGGGCAGCTAATAATGTTTGGGCGTGCATGTAACATCCTCCCTCAGACATAGGTAGCCGATCTGCTTGATTAACTCTCTCTACTTGCGATCCCCCTTTGTAGGAATGCTGAAAAACAGTTTGCTAGTTGTACGTACGGTTGTCAGTATAAGAACACAATATTGATAATGAGAATCGTTGTCAAAATAAAAAAAGCCCGTATTTCAATATTTTGGGATATTTTTTGAGCTTTTCCGCCTATTATCTCCGTGTTTTTCCGTTTTTCTTGAACAATCGCCAAAATATTACAAGTTGGAGGATCTGCAAAATAATCATTCTGGTGAACGTAGGACGAGAAAATCAGGGATAATCACGGAAATGTACCAGAAAACGGAAAAGGAGGGACATGTACCTATTTGGCAATGATGCATGAGAATCATTATCATGTACGATGTATTAAGCGTTTAAGCAAGAGACGAAATGGAGGAGTACATACGAGCATGAATACGATAGCGAAATCATGGCTGCTTGCTCAGCCG
>NZ_AKIX01000113.1:0-894 GCF_000282075.1 Brevibacillus sp. BC25 | reverse complement strand
GGGACAAGAAGCTGAGCGTTTTCTCCTGTTTCCTCCCCACCACAACAGCGGGCTTTATTATTTTGACAAAGTGCAACTTGGGATTGCAGAAGACGCTTACTTTTGGCATGATAATGAAAAAAAGTAAGGAGTGGAGCAAATGGCATTGTTGTCTACCCCGTTTCAGTTTAAAGGACTTAGCTTGAAAAATCGGATTGTCATGCCGCCGATGTGCCAGTACTCCGTGGATGCACACGATGGAACACCAACGGACTGGCATTTTGTTCATTACGTTTCTCGTGCAGTAGGCGGAACAGGTCTGATCATTGTGGAAATGACCGATGTTGAGCCTGATGGCAGAATTTCCAACGGCGATTTGGGCTTGTGGTCTGACGAACAGATTCCGGCGTATACCCGAATTGTCTCCGAGGTTCATAAATATGGGGCCAAAATTGGCATACAGATTGCTCATGCGGGCCGCAAAGCGGAAGACGCAGAAGTGCCTGTATCTTCGTCCGCGATTGCTTTCCCAGGGGCGCGCTACAAAACGCCACGGGCGTTGACGACAGAAGAGGTCAAGCAAATGGTCGTCAAGTTCCAGGACTCTGCGAGACGTGCGGTGGAAGCCGGGTTTGACACCATTGAAATCCACGGTGCGCACGGATACTTGGTTCACCAGTTCCACTCCCCTTTGACGAATCAGCGTGATGATGAGTACGGGCGTGATAAAGCGCTGTTTGGCGTGGAAATTATTCAGGCGATCAAAGAGGTCATTCCAGCTGACATGCCGCTGATCATGCGCGTCTCTGCCGTAGAGTACGTGGATGGTGGATATGGGCTGGATTACAGCACGGAGCTGTGCCGCCGTTACAAGGAAGCAGGCGTGGATATTTTCCATATATCCAGCGGCGGGGG
>NZ_AKIX01000112.1:0-1426 GCF_000282075.1 Brevibacillus sp. BC25 | reverse complement strand
CCATAGCCTGTAGGCTCGTCCACAATGGCGGTCAAAACCGTGGCTGCTGCCTGTTTTAGTTGGTGATACTCGAGCAAACTTCGCAGCGTTTGTTCTTGTACGAGCGGTGTATCACCATTCATGACAATCGTTACGCCATCCTGCGCCCCGAGAATTTCGTGGCTCATCCAAACTGCATGAGCGGTACCAAGCTGTTCCGATTGATACGCATACTGAACACGGTTTTTCAGCTGCTCTTTGACCACTTCGGCTCCGTGACCGACAACGACGACCAAGTGGCGAAGTGACAATGCCTCCAATGTCTCTACAACATGTTCAATCATCGGCTTCCCGCAGATTGGATGCATGACCTTGTAGAGCGAAGATTTCATTCTGGTTCCTTTTCCTGCTGCGAGTACTACTGCATGTATGTTCATCCTATCGCCTCCGTCTTGGTCAGCTCCCCTTTTGCAAGCTGACCTTGTTGGATTTGCTGATCGAAGTATGGTTTCAATTCATAAGTCAGTGTGTCAATCATCATGGTCAAATCAATGTCTTTCCTCTGCACGCCCAGCTGATAGGCCTGAAGCATAATCTCCAGTAATTTCTCCTGATTCAACGTCCGCTTCGAGGTGTTCATTCATCCTTCCCCCTTCTTGAATGCTCTACCTTCCTTACGACTGACGGTTGTGTTTACTCAACTGTTACACTTTTTGCCAAATTTCGTGGACGATCTACGTCATTGCCGAGCGCAACAGAAGTGTAATAGGAAATGAGCTGGAGGGGGATAACGCCTAGAACAGGTGTAAGCAAGGCATCCACCTGCGGAATCAGGCAAACATCATCAACCGAGCGATGCAGCTCTACATGTCCATCTAAGGTAATACCGAGAACCTTTGCTCCACGGGCTTTCACTTCTGTAATATTACTGATCATTTTCTCATGCAGCTCATCCTGTGTAGCCAAGGCGATGACTCTCGTTCCCTCTTCGATCAGTGCCAGCGTGCCGTGCTTTAGCTCCCCTGCCGCATACGCCTCCGAGTGAATATACGAGATTTCCTTCAGCTTAAGCGAGCCTTCCATAGATACTGCATGATCGAGTCCTCGTCCGATGAAAAACAGATGCTGCTCGTCCTTGATCGATTCAGCGAAATGACGTATCTCATCTGCATGTTCGAGAATATACTCAACTTGATCCGGGAGACCGGTCAGTTGGTCAAGCAATGAGGCACGGGTGTCAGCGTCCAGTGTTCCCTTCGCTTGCGCCAAATAGATGCCGAGCAAGTAAAACGCAATCAGCTGCGAGGTATATGCCTTCGTCGAAGCAACCGCGATTTCCGGACCTGCATTTGTCGTAATCACGTCATCGGCATCACGGGCAATCGAGCTACCGACTACATTCGTAATAGCGAGTACTGCTGAACCGTTTCGTTTGGCTTCACGCATG
>NZ_AKIX01000111.1:0-42477 GCF_000282075.1 Brevibacillus sp. BC25 | reverse complement strand
CGGCAGGTGCAACAGTTCTCCACAGCCACAAGCAGCTACCAATACTTGTCTCTGGCCGATATTCAGTCCGAAACCGCATTAAAACAAAACCTGATTCAGCATCTCATGGTCTTTGAAAACTATCCATTGACGGAGGAGGCATTCGACGAAGATGGAAAAGGCGGTTTATTCGGAATCACGGATGTCCAAGGATATGAGCAAACCAGCTACGACTTCAACTTATGCATTATTCCTGGAAAGGAATTAGAAATTCACTTTATCTACAATGCACTTGCTTACAGCGATGCCTACCTGCAAAGAGTGCAAGCGCACTTGAATCAGTTGATTCAAAGTGTCGTCCGCAATCCCGACCAGCCGCTTGCAAAAATGCAAATGGTCACGGACGAGGAGCAGGCTCTCATTCTGCAACAATGGAATGACACGGAGCTGCTGGTTGATCAAACGCTAACCATTGACCAGCTATTTAAGGAACAGGTCAAAAAGGGACCGCATCACATTGCCGTGGTCGATCAGGAAGGCACCTACACGTATCAGGAATTAGATGACAAATCCGATGCGCTGGCCCACGTGCTGCGTGAGAAAGGGGTACAACCAGGGAGCATTGTTGCTGTAATGGTGGAGCGCTCTACTGCTTACAGCCTCGCCATCTTGGCCGTTTTAAAAGCGGGCGGTGCCTTTCTCCCAATCAGTACCGACCATCCGAGTGAACGGATCAGCTATATGATCGAAGATAGCGGGGCCAGCGTTGTTTTGGTCCATGATCCGACTGTAGCGTATGCAGAGCGTATTCTCCCAGCAGCAACGTTGATCAATCTTGATGATAGGAGCGTATACAACGGCGTTACATCTGATGTACAGACCCTTCATCTCTCCAGTGACCTGGCCTACGTCATTTATACATCCGGGTCAACAGGGAAGCCCAAGGGGGTAAGACTGCACCACGTCGGAATCGCCAACCTCCAACAGTTTTTCATCAACGATCTCGGTATCACCCAAAAGGACAAGGTGTTGCAGTTTGCCAGCATCTCCTTTGATGCCTCTGTCTGGGAGTTTACGATGGGGGTTTTGACGGGGGCGAGATTGGTTATTGTTTCAAAGGATGTCGTACTCGATCCGCAAGCTTTTAGTGAGTATATGCTGCGGCATGAAGTAACAGTTGCGACACTTCCGCCTACCTTTGTAACGTATTTGGATCCGGAAAATTTCCCGAAATTGAAAACGTTAATCACCGCAGGTTCCGCAGCAAACTGGGAGCTCGTCCATAAATGGAGCGCGCATTGCCGATACATCAATGCATACGGTCCAACCGAAACAACCATTTGTGCAACGACTTGGACGTATGAAGGGCAAGAGAGGCTGCCGCAGCAAGTGCCAATCGGAAAGCCAATTGCCAATACAAAAGTATACGTGCTGGATGCGCATGGTCATTTGCAGCCTCAGGGAATTCCTGGTGAGTTGGCAATCGCGGGTATTAGTGTCGCTGATGGCTACATCAATCGCGAGGAATTGACGAACGAGAAATTTGTGGCAGATCCATTTATTGCCGGTTCGAGGCTCTACAAGACGGGAGATATGGTGAAATGGCTTGCGGATGGAAGTCTGGAATATTTGGGGCGAATGGACAACCAGGTCAAGATACGTGGTTTTCGTATCGAGCTTGATGAGGTTGAAAACGTGATCCTATCCCAGACAGGAGTGAAGGAAGCGGTCGTGTTGGCCAAAAAAGACCAGGGAGGAGATGCCTGCCTGATCGCTTATCTGGTCTGGGAGCAGCCTGAGTGGAACAGAGATTTGCGTCAGGAGCTTTTGGCCACACTTCCGGCCTATATGGTACCAACGTATATCCACGTCCTTGAGAGAATGCCTGTAACACCGAATGGAAAAATAGATCGAAAAGCATTACCTGAGCCTGTCATGATCCGGGAGGCGAGTAAGCAACTGAATCCACCTGTTACAGAGCAGGAGATTAGGCTGGCGGAAATCTGGAAAGAAGTGCTCGATCTACAGGAAATCAGTGTGGATGACCATTTTTATGATCTGGGCGGGCATTCTATCAAAGCGATCCAACTGGTAGCGCGACTTCATAAAGAAGGCATTGAAGTGAAGATTCAAACGATCTTCCAATACGATACAGTCAGAGGGCTAGCAGGATATTTAGATACAGTAAACCGGATTCGCACCACAAAAGCGCAAGATAAAAAAGAGCTGGAAACCTTGATCTACGCTCATTTTCAAGTGCGAAGCAACTATGTAGAGGTGCCGTTTGGCAGCAAGCAACGAGCTGTTCTTTACGTGGAGGAAAATGCGCGGGACAAGCACCAAGAAATACTGTCCTTATTGCGTAGGTCTTGTGATCCTGTGATTCAGCCGCACGCCATTCAATATCTGGATCTCTCGCAAAAAGCATGGGAAAAAGAGAGGAAGCATTTCCAAGAGGCTACATTTGATGAGAAGGAAACCCTGTCATGGCAGGAGCGGCTCGTCAACGACCTCGATCAGAAGCTCCTTCGTTATTCGAAGGCAATCGTCAATCAGCAGACTTTTATCAGACAGCCGCTGTCACCTTCACAGCGCTATCATGTACAGGAAAAGGACATTTCTGGAACAGTGATTCGCTTTGAGCGGATGATCGATCCTAAGACGCTGGAAAAGGCCTTTCTTGACGTCCTAGAGCGGCATCATTTACTGCGATGCACGTTGGCTTTTGAGGAAGAAGAGCCGTATTGGAAAGAATATCCTTGCCCTCGTGAGATTGCGCTCCCTGTTGTTGATGTATCGGGTGATTCGGATGACAGAAAAGAAGCGGTGCGCCATCTTTTGCTGAGCGAATATTTTTACAAGCAGCATGATTCGATCGGATCTTTGTCATACAAAGTGATCTTGCTGAAAGAGAGCGAGAAAGAGTACTCGTTCATATTCCCGGCATCGCATCTCATTTTTGATTTGATCAGCAGTGAAGTTCTGCAAAACGATATGAACCTGTATTACGAAGCGTTGGAAAATGGGACAGACCTCTCGGAACATGATCGGAATACGTATTGGGACTTTGTCCGGCAAATTACTAGAGGTCCAGTCGGAATCGAAGATCAGCTACTCATGGAGGAATTCGATCTTCACGCATTTGAAAATAGTCTTCAGTCTATAGAAAGACAACTCGAATCCTCATCCGCTTTGGACGGCTACACGATTGTTACCTGCGAAGTGGATATGGACAACCCGCAGGAGACAGAAAATGCGCGGATTCCGATTGCTCTTTTAGCCAGATTTTGCGAAAGAAGTTATGGAGTCCACAAGGCTCCCGTCTTCCTCATGAACTTTGGCAGATCCTTTATGGGGAACCATTACTTCGATGTGCTTGGTGAGTGCATCGATCATATTCCGCTTCATATTGATCCGACGTGGAGTCTGGATGAATTGGAAACGCATGTGAAGGTTCGGTTGGATCTCGCAAAGGAGAGGAACATCCATTTCACCTATCTCGTGCAAAATCCTGACGTAACGGAAAACTATCCTCTTTCCCATCACTCACTCATCCGATCCATGCAGATGACACCTATTATTTGCAACTTTCTGGGTGAGCAGAACAAGAGTCAACCAAGTGAATACGATCACCTGTTTATAAAAGGCAAGAAGCGTATTCTCTTTGAGGCTTCCTATACATCCATGGGCAAAATGACTATTTTTATGGCGTTGCCATATCGCGAGGATGAAAGGAAGCTGCGAGTGATCTTGGAAGAGGAAGCGAAAAAATTGATAGGGATGCCTCTAGTCATCCGCTAAGAGTCGCCTAGGCATCGTATTGGAAATCGGCAGATGGATTCCGCTCTATTCTTGGGTCATTGTCCGTGGGGTGTAGCGGGATCATCTTGCCGAAATAAAACGTCACCTAGAGGGATTACAATTCAGGGAGGTTAAGATGGGCAACCAATCATACGGATTAAATATTTTTCTCTTTTCTTTTACTCGTTTCATTACAGAATTAGGTAGCGGTGTCTACAAATTTGCTCTTGCCCTGTACATTGCGGATGTGACGGGTTCTTCCGCTGCATTTGCAACTGTTTTGGGCTTTTCGTACTTGCCAGGGGTGCTGATTAATATTTTTGCAGGCGCCTATATTGATAGACACAACAAGAAAACAATCATGGTTGTCACCGAGCTGCTAAGCGGTGCGCTCGTTCTCTTGTTTTTACTGTTTTTCCTTCAGTTTCCCACGAATCTATGGCTGTTTGTCGGATACGCCTTCGTGATCAGTACCATTCAGGCCTTTACGTATCTCGCTTTGCAAGCATCCATTCCTGAGCTGGTAGACGAAGAAAGAGTAGGAAGTATGAACTCTATTTATCAAGCGATCAGTGCCATTCTCAATGTAGCGGGTCCTTTGGTAGGGGCGGTTGCCTATGGGTTAGTCGGGATGGAAATGATTTTGCTGATTGATGGCCTTTCTTTTATCGGAGCAGGGATCATGCAGATGTTCCTCCGTTTCCGCAAGACCGAGGTTGTACAGGAGACAACGCAAAGCTATACAGAAACAATCAAGGAAGTCTTCCAATATATCCGTGAACAGGTCGTCATCAAGTACTTGTTCCTGATTTTCCTTCTGCTCAACTTTATTTTCCCTCCGCTCATGTATGTGGGGCTGCTGCATATTGCCTATCGAGTCGAAAAAGTATCGATGGAGCAATTCTCGTTTATTCAGTCCTCCTGGTTTATCGGGATCATTATCGGAGCGGCTATTGTCTCTATGAAAAAGGTGAGCAAATACGTTGAGAATAAAATCTTCCTTTTGATTCAAGTGCAAGGGATTCTCTTGATGACGTGGATCTTTCCGATTTTTGTTCCGGAAACGAGTAACGCCTCGTGGATCATTACGGGCGTGTTTGTCGGGATTTTATTGGTCTCCGCCATCTTCAACTCCATGGGGAACATCCCAATCTTTACGTTTGTTCAATTGAACACGCCTGAGCATTTGCGTGCCAGCATGTTTGGTGTGGTCGGGACTTTTACCGGTGTAGCCGTACCGTTTGGGATCTGGTTGTACGGTATTTTACTGGAGGCCGTGCACTGGACGTATCTCGTGTTTGCATCGGGTGCCATCATTTTCGTGATCGCCTTGATCGCTCATCTGAACAAGCAAGTGAGTCAATACTTTAAGAAAAAAGAAGAACAGGTGGTTGCGACAGACAAGTCTGCTTGAGCAAGGTCACGGTAACGAGAGAGAGAATATGATGTCAGCTTCATTCAAAAAGACAATGACAAAACTGCTTGGAGGACTCTACGTGAAGAGTATGCACTACGTCGTTTTGACCGTTGTACTGATGTTCATCACGGGGTGTGGAGTGGAAACGAAAGAGGAAACGGAGCAAACCAAACAAAAGATCGTGCAGGTGCACACCGTAAAACAGACGGATTCCTTGCCGATACCACTTACTGCTTTCGTTGAATACAAACAGGAGAGCCATTTAGCCTTTGGAGCTTCTGGTACGATTGAACGAATGAACGTAACAAAAGGGGCAAAGGTGACACAGGGCCAGGTATTAAGCTCATTAAATACGAACTATTATCAAAAGGGGCTGGAAGCGGCACAAAGCCAAGTTCAAAGCGCATCTGCGTTGCGTTCAAAAACGTTGCAAGGAGCAAGCGCCGATCTCATCAGCAAACAACGCTTGGCAGTAAACAGCCAGGAAAAGCGCATGAAGGATGCGCAACGGAAATGGGAGACAGCCCAGGAGCTGTTTAAGGGCGGCGCGATTTCGCAGAGTGAGCTGGACAGTGCACAGTTGGAAAAAGAGCAAAACGAGATTTCGCTACAAGAGGCGCGAATTACGTTGGATAAGTTGCTAAAGGGTGCGGAAGTCAACGAGATTGCCAGTGCAGATGCCGATTTGAAACAAGCGGCCAGTGAAGTAGAGCTCGCAAAGAAAACCCTTCAAGAAACGCAACTTGTCGCGCCATTTAGCGGTACGGTCATCGATGTGACCCAAAAGGCAGGTAGTCTTGCCCAGCCAGGTGAAAGTATCATTCACCTGGTTGATAGCTCGGAAGTGAAGCTGAAGGTCGATGTCCCATTGGATGTGATGGAAAACTACAAGCAAGGGGACACGGTGCCTGTGGTAGTGGAGGGAAGGGGCAAAAGTAAAGGAACCATTACATTTATCTCGCCTGTACTTAACCAGGAAACGGGAAAGTATCTTGTAGAGATAGCTGTTTCCAATAAAGACAACGTGTTGATCGAGGGGATGGTCGCGACTGTAGAGATGGCACGCAAAGTGAACGGAATGCTCGTTCCCGTCCAAAGCGTCGGCATTAAGGAAACACAGCGCTTCGTCATGGTTGTCGAGAATGGTGTAATCAAGAGACGCGACGTGGAAGTGGGACAAATTTTTGGAAATAACGTCGAGATTCTATCGGGCCTTCAGTCAGGTAATCAAATCCTAATCTCCGGCATAACGTACTACGCCGAAGGAGAAGTCGTTACGGTGAAAGGGGAGTAACCGATGGACAAGGTCATTCTCTTTTTGCTGAAACGAAAAGTGATCCTCTATTTGTGCACATTTCTCATCGTGCTTACCGGAATCGGTGCTCTCTTTTCCTTCAACGTGGAGCTTGTACCGAAAACGAATTTGCCTTGGATTGAAGTGAATATTTCAGGAGGAGCGCTGCCGCCTGAAGAGATGGTGGAAAAGGTCACGAAAAAAATAGAGCAGGAATTGAAATCTGTGGCTGGGATTAAAAGTTTCTCATCGAAAACAGGGACGGGGTTTTCTGGCATCTCGATCCTTGCAGAAGATGGGGAAGGTGAAAAGGTCAAGCAAGAGACACAAAATATTGTGAATCGGCTGCGCAACGAGTTTCCCAAAGTAGTAGATACCGTAACAGTCACTCAAACGAATTTGGGTGATGAGGACTTAATCGACTACGCAATGGTGGGTGCCGATACACAGACCATGCTCACCTTGCTGAAGACGACTATTAAGGATCGAATAGAATCCGTCCCGGGTGTGAAGGAAGTGGTCGTATCTGAGGACGGTTTTGAAAATAAGGTTGCGATAACATTTCGTCCTGAACGGCTTACTGCCTATCGAACGACAGCAGCAGATGTGGTTGGTCAGCTACAGGGTGCCAATTGGAAAAAAGCCGTGGGGATATTGGAAAATCCCGGGTTTGACACCGTTGTGATGATTGACAACAGCTTAAAAAATGTAGAAGAGTTCAAAGCCATTTTGATCAAGACACCCAAGGGCAAGGTTGCACTCGAACAATTGGCAACGGTGAGTGACTTGCGCGGAAGCGTGAAGGACGCTATTTCCATGACAGAAGGAAACCTCTTTGTGCAAATCAGTGTAAAGCGGGCTGCGGGGAGTGACCTGATCACTACACAGAAGAAAGTCGAAGAAGTTGTAAGGCAAATCAATGATGAGGGGGGCGGAAACTACGAGCTGAGAGTCATGTTTGAATCCGTCTCCTTCATTAAAAAAGCGATCACCAATTTGAGTCGAGATGTTGTCATCGGGGGAATATTGGCAATCCTCGTACTCTGGGTATTCCTGCGAAATTGGCGTGTGACGATGGTCATTGCAACGACGCTGCCTCTCTCCATCCTGATGACTTTCATCGCTTTGAAAGCTGCCGGATACAACATTGACATGGTGGTATTGATATCACTGAGTTTGTCAATCGGATTGATTGTTGATGCCGCGATCGTTGTTCTGGAGAGTATTTATCATTTGAGAGAAAAGGGAATGCAGCTGAAACAGGCCATCGTTCAGGGCTCAAAAGAAGTCATAGCACCTGTTTTTGCTTCCCAATTAACCTTGATTATTGTGTTTTTACCGCTTGTGGTCGCGGATTTTGAACAGTGGCTGAAGCCTATTCTGCATACCATTGCGTTTACCGTTACGTCTACTATTCTTGCGTCTACGATTGCAGCTTTTCTGTTTGTTCCGATTTTTTCCGAGCGTTTTCTTCAACATGATAAACAGTTGCAGACCCGTAGTGAAAAAGGGAAAAATCGGGTTGCTTCTCTCTTTCAGCGATTACTGTTGTTAACCCTTCGTCATCGAATTCTCACATTACTGGTGGCTCTTGCGGTGTTTGTAGGGGCCTTGAGTCTCTTCCCATTGATTAAGATAGGAAATGGTTTGAATGCCAATGAGAATCAAATTTTTGCCACGCTAACGATGCCTGATGGCACTAGCTTGGATCAGGCGAAAACAGCGGCAGTTGAAGCGGAAAAAGCTTTGAGAGAGTTGTCCGATGTGAATCAAGTCTTCTTTACAGCAAAGAAAGAGACAGTCGAGTTAAATATTACGTTAGTTACCAAGTCGCAACGAACGCAAGAGAAAGAAGAATTTATGCAAGAAGTAAACGGTCGCTTGAATGCGATTGACGGTGTGGAACAAACGAGTATGACATTTGGATTTTCAGGTAAATCGGCACCCATTGAGTTGCAGATCGCGGGCGAAGATTTGGAGGTTTCCCGGTCGATTTCCACAAAGGTAGAAGAAATGCTGGGGAGCATCCCTGGTGTAGTCAATATTCGGAATGACTTTGAAAGAGGGAAGGAAAAAGTAACGCTGACTCCGAATCAGGAGGCAATGTCTCAATTGCAGGTTGATTCAGATTCATTGGACAGCCAAATCAGCGTGCTGCTTGGGGAGCAGCCCCTTTCCACAATCAGTCAAAATGGTATCGAAACCTCGATTGTTGCTAGATTTCCAGAGACATGGGTGACACATCCTGACCAACTCCAGCAGATTATGATACGAACAGGAACAGGCTCACAGGTGCCGTTACACGAGCTGGTCGATTTCCATTTCAGCAAATCTCCGATTACGATCAAACATGAAAAAGGAGAACAAATCATCACGGTATCAGCAGAACTGTTGGGTACGGATATGGGTACGGTGGGCAGACAAATAAATGAGAAGCTGGGTACAGTGGAATTGCCCGCTGGTTACAAGATCGAGATCGCTGGCGATTTGAAGGAACAGAATAACACCTTTACGCAAGGAATCATCGTCTTGGTAGCGGTCGTCTCCCTCATCTATGTGATTATGGTGGCGCAGTTTGGGAGGTTATCCCAGCCGTTTATTATTATGCTGTCGTTGCCTATGGCCTTGGTGGGAGTCATTCTCGGATTCGTAGTCACGCAGCGCACCTTTGGTGAGATGGCGATGATTGGGCTCGTCATGCTCGTAGGAATTGTTGTTTCCAATGCGATTCTGTTAATTGACAGAATCAATCTGCTCCGCTCACGAGGGATGGGGTTGGAAGAAGCGATTGTACAGGGTACGCACGATCGTGTTCGTCCGGTGATTATGACCAAGTTGACGGCGATACTCGGTATGCTGCCGATGGGGCTCGCTGTTGCGGAAGGTGCGGAACTAGAAGCGCCGCTTGCTACCGGGGTAATTGCCGGATTGATTTTTCACACGCTCGTAACGCTTGTATTGGTTCCCGTACTTTATTCGATCTTTGAGGGACTTCGTGAAAAGAGATTAGCGCGAAAAAAAGCGCATCGAATTGCTGATTTGTAAAAAGGGAAACGGGGCACGGCGCTGTCGAACAGCGTTGTGCCCTCTAACCATTTCATAGAGCCGAATAGCATGACAACAGGTGAGTCGACCAAGGGTGATGATACACAACGATTTCTTTGCAACAAAATATTGGATGATTGCCTTGTTGCTTGGTCACACTAAGGTGGGAGGTGTAACCATGGAACGAACCATTCAGGTCAATGGTGAGGAGTATCATTTCGAGTCAACGTATGATGGGGATTCACAGTATAATGTACAAGTACGATGCGGCAAGAAAGTGGTATCGAGTTTCAAAATCTCAGCTGGATCGGAAAGTGAAGTGTTTGAGGCAGCCCATGCTCATTTCAGTGCGGATAAGGAATTGGGCAATCTAAATGGATAGAGAATGGTCTCGGAACGCAGCTTGCGAATGCAGGGCTGCGGTTTTTTTCTTGCGCAAAAGGAAATCTCATGATAAGGTTGTTTTGTTTCCGCGGAAACAAAAGTTGAAATAGATGAGGAGCTGATGCTGCATTGGACCCTAAAAAGAAGATTTGGAATCGATGGATCACCTTTCTACATAAACAGGAGGAGCGCAGCAAGCTACGTGAAGAAATGCTATTGCGCCAGATCAGAATCAGCGTACCTGATTACGATAAAGTTGGAAGGTTATCCGTAACAGAGCTCCACGTCCTTCAAGAGGTGGGGGGAAAAGATCGAGTCAATGTTACGACAATTGCACAGCATATTGGGGTAACAAAGAGTGCGATATCCAAAATAACAGTCAAACTTTTGAAGAAAGGATTACTCGAGCGCTATCAGCTCGAAGACAATCAGAAGGAAGTTTTTTTTCGACTGACATCAGTAGGAGAAATGGTAAACGAGATTCACGAACACTACCATCAACGCCTTGCGAACGACATGTACCGATTCTTGGACAGGTATACTCCCGCTGAATTGGCATTTTTGGATGAGGTTATAAGAGAAGCAACAGAAGATTAGGGGAAACATACAATTTGGTGTTCATTAATTTTTTTTATAAAAATTGTTTCCAAGGACACAATGTTAACGAGATAAGAGGAGAGCAACCATGAATCCAAAAAAAGTACTGTACCTACTTGGGATAACCTTAATGCTAGGTATGTTCGCGCAAAATTTGTTCATGCCTATTTTACCAGCCATGCAAAAAGAGTTTCAGACGAGTGCAACCATGATTAACTGGACCGTTTCAATCTTTACCGTCATGCTCGCGATTATGCAAATCATCTACGGACCATTTATCGATCGGTTCGGCCGAAAACGTGTCATGATACCTGCTCTGATCCTATTTACGATCGCGTCAATCGGATGCTATCTGGTCGATTCTATTTATGGGCTACTATTTTTCCGGGCTTTACAAGGGGCGGGGTTTGCTGCCATTCCGATCGTAGCCGCAACGATCATTGGAGACATATTTACAGGAATCCAACGTGCATCTGCGATGGGTACTTATCAGATGCTGCTTGCGCTCAGTCCGGCACTTGGTCCACTGTTAGGTGGCTGGATTGGCGGTATCGGCGGACATTCTGCGGTCTTTTTGTTTTTGGCGATCTGTGCAGTCTTTCTCGTCGGCATCAATGCTATATTGTTACCCGAAACGAAAAAGGCTCAAGCTACATCATCAGGCGGTTTTACACTAGGGTCTTTCCGTAATATTTTGCTCCACCCGGTCGGTGCATCTGTCATTTTGATCGGTTTTAGCCAAATGTATGCCTATTATTGCTTCCTGCTGTTTCTCCCTGTCCAATTGACGAACCATTACGCAGTCTCCGTTGAAATAATTGGATTGGTTTTCTTGCTCGTGTCAGTCGTCTTTATTATCAGTAGCAAGCTGTCTGCTGTATTGCAAAATCGATGGGGGGCACGTAAAACATTACTGGTGACGACCGGCTCAAATGCTTTGGCGATGTTTCTTTTTATGACTGCGGCTGATGTTTCTTTTCTTCTGCTTGTGGTAACAAGTACGCTGTTTGCCTTAACCTTAGGTGTAGGTATGCCTGCACACACGATTTTGCTATCCGAAGTATTTGAAGCAGAGCGTGCAACGTCCATTGGTGTGTACAATTTCATCCGCTATACGGGGATGGCTGCAGGTCCAATTCTAGGTGCGATGCTGTTGGAATGGGGAGGGGTCTGGCTTGAATTTGGTATGGCTGGCATCCTTATTGCTTTGGCGACCTTATTCGCAATTCAAAAGGTGAAAAGAACCGTAGCGAACATTCAAGGGGAGTTCTAATGTTCGGACAGACTTTTCATGTTCGGCTAAATATGCTACAACAGGGATGAAACAATGGAGCGGGAGGAGCAATCAAAAGATGCAGCATCAAGAAGAACGGGACCCGAGGGTACTGATTGCTGGTTTTAGCGAAAATCCGTCCAGCATCCTGTCACTATCCGAAGGCGAATGCCTAACATTCCTGCAAATGCTTGAACAGTACCGTCAAGAACATCCAGGCGAAGAGCTTGATTTGATGGAAGCGATGGTGTTGACGCGGATGTCTGCTTTGCGGATGCACAAAACAGGAGGCCATACGCTTGCAGCTGAATGGATAGATCGTGCGCTTCAACTAGCCCCTAATTATCGCTACGCTGGAGAAGTTAAGATCGAGCTGTACTTTTCACAATTGCGATCCCATGCCTTTCTCACTGAATTCAAGTCCGTGCGTGAAACGGATAACGTCGTCATGCGCAGGAGAACAGTTGAGGTGCTGGAAGAGCAGGCAACCAATGAGTTGGCTGAAATTACGAAGTGGCGCTCTCTTGCTGAAGAGACGCTACAAGCAGCGCAAAAGTGGAACGATTCGGAGGCGGAAGCTACGGCTGCTGGCCTCGTGCTGTTATACACGGAACGACAAAATTTATTAGTACAATTGCAAGAACGTGTTCAAGCGTATGGAGCGTCTTTATCCGGGGTCTTTTACTCCAGTGAAATGCTTGTCCAATTGCAAGAGACGATTCGCGCTTTAACTAACCAGCAAGAACAGAAAGAAAAGCTCCTGCCACAAAGAAGTGAAGTCGTAGAAGATAGTAATCAATTACCACAGCAGGAACTGACCGCCTTAGAGCAATTGGAGCGGTTGATCGGCTTGGACGAGATCAAACATCGGGTTCGGCAGTTGGCGCAATTTCTGCAGTATCGCCAGCTGCGCGAAGAAAAGGGCTGGCATATGAAAGACCAGCTCCCTCTTCATCTCGTGCTGATGGGGAACCCAGGAACGGGGAAGACGACATTGGCTCGCTTGATCGCCAAGCTGTATCAGGAGCTCGGGTTGTTGGCAAAAGGACAGCTCATCGAGGTGGATCGTTCTCAGTTGGTCGGCGCTTACGTGGGACAGACAGAGCAGCGCGTCATGGAAGCGATCAAGCAGGCAGACGGTGGAGTCCTATTTATCGATGAAGCATACAGCTTGAAGCGCCCAGATAGCTCCGGTAGTGATTACGGGCAAGTGGCGATTGACACGCTTGTATCCGCTATGACGAGCGGTGAGTATGCAGGACGCTTCGTGGTGATGCTGGCGGGCTATCCCGAAGAAATGCGTCATTTTTTGTACGCCAACCCTGGGCTGAATAGCCGTTTTCCAGAGACGGGCCACTTTTTACTGCCAGACTATCAGGCGGACGAACTGGTGCATATCGCAGAAGAAGTAGCCGTACGGAACGATTTTACTCTGACAGAGCCGGCAAAAGTTACGCTGCGCCAGCGCATTGAAAAAGCGCAAGTGGACGAGACGTTTGGCAATGCACGGGCAGTTACAAATATCGTGCTCGATGCGATCTTTGCCAAAGGACGCGAGACAGACGGTAAGGAACTGAAATGGGATGACTTTACGATTCTGAAACCCGAGGATGTCCGTGGCTTCGATTCACCGCAAAAAGAAAGGAATGCGGAAGCTCGACTGCAAGCGTTGATTGGTCTTGCTCAAGTGAAAACGGAGTTGAAAAAAATCGCGGCGTATGTGTCCGTTCAGCAAGAACGCGCAGCAAGAGGCCTGCCGAAAAGTCCGATTGAGCTGCATGCCGTCTTTACAGGAAATCCAGGTACAGGCAAGACGACGGTTGCCCAGCTATATGCGCAGATTTTGCAAGAAATCGGCTATTTGAAACGAGGTCATCTTGTTACGGCGAGTAGAGCTGACTTGGTCGCGGGATATGTCGGTCAGACCGCAGCGCTTACTCGCAGAAAAGTTCGAGAAGCTTTGGGTGGCGTCTTGTTTATCGATGAAGCGTATTCGCTGCTCGGCGGGGGAGAGCGGGATTTTGGGCAGGAAGCGGTTGACACACTCGTAGAAGAGATGACCAAACACGAAGAGAATCTGGTCGTGGTCCTCGCAGGCTACCCACTCGAAATGAATTCGTTATTAATGAGCAATCCCGGACTCTTGTCACGGTTTAAAAAATATATTGCATTCCCCGACTACAGCGTGAAGGAACTTGTGCACATTCTTGAACAGGCTGCATGTGACGTTGAATATGCCATTGAGAAGAACGTGCTGGAAATGATCGCGCAGTCTTTGGATAAAGTAGTTAGTGATCATCGATTGAATGGTAACGGTCGTTTTAGCCATAACCTGTTGCAAGAGGCGATTCAAAACCAGGCCGTGCGACTGATGGATCTTCCGAAGCAGGAATGGAATCAGGAAATGCTGATGCAGTTGGCATGGGCCGATTTTCAACCGCTATTACAGTGGACGGTAGAAGAAGATGGGACAAAAAATTAGCTTTTGTCCCATGTCTATGCCTTCTTACTCTTTTGACAATTCACCCTTTCTCTTATAATGGATAGAAATGGTTACATTATGCCATGGGGGAAGGGTGTTTGCTTTGCGAAAAAAATGGCAGGCAGCTTTATGCACGACACTTGTTCTGACACTTTCGCTGGAGGGCATTCCAGCGGATGCCAAGCAAGAAGGAGAGCGTCGGGGCAATATCCAGATCGAAGCGGATGAGGGTCTTGCACTGGACAAGCTTACGTCGAAAAAGAGAGAGTCTGAGCTCGTCGTTATTCAGTTATCTGGTCCTGTTCGTGAGGAGTGGAAAGAAGAACTGGAAGATATCGGCGTCACGCTTGGTGATTACATACCGGATTATGCATTCATCGCGAAAATTGAGGATGAACAGGTAAGAAGGGAAGTCGAGGAGCTGTCCTTTGTCGAAGATGTTTTGGCGTTTACACCGAAGTCCAAGGTATCGTCCGAGGTTCGCTTTCAAGGAGGCAACAGAGAGCGCGTCGAGGTTGCCGTCATCGGTTTCAATCAACGGGTGGACATGTATCGAGCGATGACGGAATTGACGGAGGATCAAGATATACGAGACATTCAATCGCCAGAGGATGCTCCGCATATATCAATCGCTAAGATGGATCAGGAAACGATTGAACAAGTGATCGAATCAGATGATGTTATTGCTGTTGTACCCGTGCCAGAAAACAAGCTGCGCAATGATGTGGCAGCTACCATCATTCATTCGGACAAGCTGGCCTCGACAGGGTACACAGGCAAGGGACAAATTGTTGGAGTCGCCGATACTGGACTTGATACAGGGAAGCTTCAAACGATGCATCCAGATTTTAAAGGCCAGATTGAGAAGCTCATTTCTCTTGGCCGGCCGAATGATGCAAGTGATGTCCACGGTCATGGTACACATGTAGCCGGTTCTATTGTGGGCACAGGAGAAGCATCAGATGGGCAGTATAAAGGAACGGCACCGGGTGCAAAGCTCGTTTTTCATTCCATAGAGACCGCAAAAGGGAAGCTCAACACGGATGTCGAGACCATTTTGCAGGAAGCATACGAAGAGGGAGCCCGCATTCACTCCAATTCATGGGGGGCGAATGATAAGGGAGCGTACAGTCTATCGTCGCTTTTGTTTGATCGCTTTTTATGGGAGCATCCAGATATGACTGTGCTTGTTGCGGCTGGAAACGAAGGCGAGAAAGGCTATAAAACGATTGGGAGCCCAGCCACTGCTAAAAACGTCATCGCCGTTGGCGCTACGGAAAATGTTCGACCCAGCTTGGGGAAGAACTCCGATATTGCGGACGACGTGTGGGTATCGAGCAGTCGCGGCTTAACGGACGACGGGCGTTTGAAGCCCGATATTGTCGCGCCTGGTTCAGCGATCTTGTCTACGCGATCTTCACTGGCACCGAGCAAAAATTTCTACAAGCGTTTTAATGAACATTACGCATATATGAACGGCACGAGCATGTCTACGCCGATTTTAGCGGGCGGTGTGGCACAAATCCGGGAATTTTTGCAGGAAGAAGGGGAAAAAAATCCGAGCGGTGCATTAGTAAAAGCCATGCTGTTAACTAGTGCAGACAACTTGGATGAAGACATGCGAGAGCAAGGCTTCGGCCGAGCCAATCTGGAGCAGGCGATTGAAACGAACTTCAAGGACGAGAAGGATGGCATTCGCACGCGTGAAAAAGTCACATATAAGGTCAAGGTCTCGGATGATTCCAAGCCTTTGGCAATTACGCTTGCGTGGACGGATTATCCCGCTGCCATTGTCGCAAAGCGTGCACTCGTCAACGATTTGAATCTGAAGGTGACAACACCAAGTGGAGAAAAACTGAACGGCAACGACTTTTTTGAGGCCCCGTACAACGACGAAGTGGACAACCTGAACAATGTCGAACAGGTATGGATTACTGAGCCGGAAGAGGGGACCTACACGGTGACGGTCGAAGGCTATAACATCCCGAAAGGACCTCAGCCGTATGCGCTAGCGACAACGGGAAAATGGCAAAAGGCCGATGATGAGGAAGAGGAAAAGCCACCGGTTGAACAAGAGCCTTTCCGAACAGGAAAGCTGACGAAAAAGCAGAAATACATGGACTATTTAATTCGCGTCAATGAGCCTGGGGATTTGGATTTGTCCGTAGACTGGAATGAGGATGCAGATGTCGATTTGTACGTGTATAACAGTCGTTCAAAAGAGCTTGCTTCTGCCACAACCTCCGACAGTCCTGAACGACTAACGGTGAATATCGAACAAACCGGTTTGTACAAAATTCGTGTCGCGTTAACGGAAGGCAAAGAAGCGAAGTATCGCTTGTATATGAATAAGCCAGGAAAATAAATCAAAGACACAACCTTCGTCTTCTGAACAGATGAAAGGTTGTGTCTTTTTTTAGTGCTGTTCTTCTTTGCTTAACCACTCCCGTGCACGCATGGCGATTTCCAGGCAAATTCTGTTTTGTGTTGCCGTGTAATCCTCACCGAGAATTTCTTCGATTTTTTCCAAGCGATGATAGAGCGTTTGACGATGAATGAACAGTTTTTCCGCAGCCTCCTGCTTGCATAGGTTAACATCCAAATAGACACGCAGTGTATGAACGAGCGAGGAGCCGTGTGCTTGGTCATGGGCTAACAACGGGCCGAGGTAATCGCTTATGAAGGTCTTTAACACAGGCTCACTAGGTACGTGGAACAGCAGTCGGAACAATCCGAGATCAGCGAAAAATGGACTGGATGATTCCTGACAAAAAGCCAGTGCCTGTTCCGCCTCTGCGAGGTGTCGTCCAGCGTCAGACAACCGTTTCCCGGCTCGACTGACGCCCATCCAGATTTGAACTTCCGCACCTAGCATTTGTGTCATGATTCTTTTGACATCGCGAAAGGCTTTTTCCAGGGTACGACGGGAATCTGCAAGCGGCCGCTGCTCGATCAATAAAAAGTAAAAGCGATGGCCCTTGCAACGTATGAAAGGACGAAAGTGATGACGAGTCAATAGTGAACGGAAGATAGCCGTCAGATCGTGCGGCGGAAGGGAATCCTCGGCCAGGTTCTTCGGCTTCTCAAACGATAAAATAATCATGTGATAGGCCGAGGCTTTACCGCTGCCCGTGATACCAAGCAAGGAACGCATTTGTTCCTCCGGTATGGAGCGGTTGGCAATCAAATCATCAAACAGCCGGTTTTCAGTAGCAAGCGCCTGTTCCTCGACAAACATTTTTCGCATTAAAATTTGGGCCATCGCGTTGACCGTATTGTCTAAGGTCAGGAGCAAATACTCATCCGGACTGCGTTCATACAAGACAATGCCGACATAGGCGAGCACGTGACCCATCGCCATCACTGGTTGATAGGCTAGTTGCCTGGTCGCAGATAGAGAAAGGAAGCGGACGCCAGCTTCACTACTTTCCAGTTCGGAAAAATGAGACCGCATCAAATCGCTCATCTCTACAGCAACATCATGCGGTACCACTGGGGCAAATTGTGTGGAGCCATCTGGTACGTAATAGAAGACCTGCATCTGAACCGCCACCTGAAAATGCTGCAATAGCTTAGGCGTGCCCGCGGCCTGCAAGCTGAGCTGTTGCAAACTGCGAGAGTATGCTTCGAGATTGCGAAGTGCTTGCATCTGCGCATGGATCAAATGCTCGTGCAAATCTTGCGTGATGTCGACAAAGCGGACGGGCTGATGAAAGACGAGCAACGAAAACTGGTGGTGGTTCGCCAACTCTAGCATATCCTCAGGGATGGAGGGGATGTAACGTCCCAGTTCTATGCACAACCCAACTGCTTTTCGGCGAATGAGTTCTGTTAAATACGCAAGACGCTTCTCCTTTTCTTCGCCAAATCCTAGCCCGGTTGATAGGATCAGCTCGCCGCCATTTAAAAACTGTCCCGTATCGGCAGTCTCCAAGACGTGAACCCAGCGAACAGGGCGGGACAGGCCGCGATGCCCTGCCACCACTTGGGCATGTTGAAACAATGGTCGTTTGATGATTTCTGCAATGGTCAGGCGCAAATCGTTGCTCATCAAGATCACCTCTTCCGTTTACACTCTGTATGATTAACCCTACGTAATGCGTTACGTTTTGTCTAGTGCTGACAGGCATTATTTTTGGATAAAATGGAATTGTCAATTAATTGAACGTGAGGAGTTGAAGGGATGAACACAGCTATCGTTGGAAATCCGTTGAAAAACTACATCGGAGGGCAGTGGGTAGATTCACTGACGACACGTTTTGAGGATGTACCTAATCCAGCAACAGGAGAATTGTTGTCACGCGTACCATTGTCGACGAGAGAAGATGTGGACAAGGCTGTTGCTGCTGCAAAGGAAGCGTTTGTGAGCTGGAGTGCTACCCCTGTCGTGGATCGTGCGCGCATTATGTTTCGTTTTCACAGTCTTCTCGTCAAGTATGAGGATGAACTCGCCCGGATGATCACCATGGAGAACGGGAAAAATCTGCCTGAGGCACAGGCAGAGCTCTTGCGTGGGCTGGAAATGGTAGAGTTCGCTTGTGGGATGCCGACATTGATGATGGGAGAAACATTGCCCAATATCGCAAACAGCATCGACAGTCAGGTGATCCGTTTTCCGTTGGGGGTAGTGGGCGGGATTACCCCATTTAACTTCCCGGTGATGGTTCCGATGTGGATGTACCCGATTGCGATTACCGCAGGAAATACGTTTGTCCTGAAGCCCTCCGAGCGTACGCCGCTGTCTTCGATTCGGATTGCTGAACTTCTCAAGGAAGCAGGGCTGCCAGACGGTGTATTCAATGTCGTAAACGGAGCGCATGATGTCGTCAATGGTCTGTTGGAGCATCCGGATGTTAAAGCGATCTCCTTCGTCGGCTCGCAGCCAGTTGCGGAATACGTGTACAAGACAGCAGCGGCGAACGGGAAGCGTGTGCAAGCCCTGGCTGGGGCGAAAAATCACCATTTGGTCATGCCTGACACGGATTTGAAGCGCGCGGCAAAAACAATTACAAGCTCAGCATTCGGCTGTGCAGGAGAGCGGTGTATGGCAGCTAGCGCTGTAGTAGCTGTTGAGGAGATTGCCGATGAGTTGATCGCGCATCTAATCGAGGAAGCCAGTGCTCTCGCGATGGGAAATGGATTGGAGGAGGGCATCGATCTCGGGCCAGTCATCCGTGATTCGCACTTGTCCAAAGTACATGACTATATCGAAAAAGGTGTCGCGTCTGGCGCTGCGCTGGTTCGCGATGGTCGCGAGGACGCGAAAAAGCTGCCGGATGGTTACTTCCTCGGGCCAACGATTTTTGACAAGGCAGATGCCGAGATGGTCATTGTCCGCGACGAGATTTTCGCGCCTGTCCTGAGTGTCATGCGTGTGAAAGACTTCGAAGAGGGCTTGGAGACGATCAGTCGCTCGCGTTTTGGCAATGGGGCGACCATCTATACAAACAACGGAAAATGGGGAAGAGAATTCGTTCAGCAGGTGGAAGCGGGTATGGTCGGTGTCAATGTAGGGGTGCCTGCTCCGATGGGCTTCTTTGCTTTCTCAGGCTGGAAGCAGTCCTTTTACGGTGATTTGCATGCAAATGGAAAAGACGGCGTCCTCTTTTTCACGAAGAAAAAAACGGTCACATCCAGATGGTTCGAAGATGGCGATACAAGCATTGGTTCGCAAAAAGTTTTTGTAAAGTAACCTCTAACGAAAAATAAGGAGGATTGCGCGATGGAGCAAGGACAAGTGACGAAAGATTTTGATAAAGAGAGCTTGCTGGATGCCGACCGTTCACATATGTGGCACCATATGTCCCCCTACAATCCCAATCCGATGATCGTAACAGAAGCGAGCGGATCGTGGATCACCGATATCGACGGGAACCGATATCTGGATGGAATGTCTGGCTTGTGGTGCGTCAATGTTGGCTATGGCCGACATGAGCTCGCAGACGCCGCTTACGAGCAGTTGAAGCAATTGGCTTATTTTCCACTCACACAGAGCCACGTCCCTGCAATTCGTCTATCCGAGAAGATCAGTGAATGGCTTGGGGAGGAGTATCGTGTTTTCTTTTCCAATAGCGGCTCGGAAGCGAACGAGGTCGCATTCAAGATTGCCCGTCAATTTCATCATCAGAACGGGGAGCCGGGCCGTTACAAATTCATTTCGCGACATCGGGCTTACCACGGGAATACGATGGGGGCTCTCGCTGCAACTGGTCAATCCATACGCAAGGAAAAATACGAACCATTGGCGCCTGGCTTCCTTCATGTACCACCGCCTTACTGCTATCGCTGTCCGGCTGGAAAATCGTACGGCAAATGCAATCTGGAGTGCGCCCAATATTACGATCAAGTGATCAATTGGGAAGGTGAAAAGACAGTGGCAGCGGTCATCATGGAGCCGACCATTACTGGCGGAGGCGTCCTTGTTCCTTCGCCGGAATACATGCCAAAAGTACGGGAAATCTGCGATAAGTACGGCGTATTGATGATCGTGGATGAGGTCATCTGCGGATTTGGTCGCTCCGGTCAAAAGTTCGGCCACCAAAACTTCGGAATCAAGCCAGACATCGTGACCATGGCCAAAGGTATTACGAGCGCCTACCTGCCACTTTCTGCAACGGCTGTGCGGGCCGAAATCGCGGATAAATTCAATGAGCAGGGGAATAATCTGCATTTCCGCCATGTCAATACGTTCGGCGGCAATCCGGCGGCATGCGCGCTTGCCCTGAAAAATCTCGAAATTTTAGAAGAGGAAAAACTGGTGGAGAGAGCGGAGGAACTTGGTGCAGAATTGCGTGCCAAGCTGGCATTTCTCGCAGAACATCCATACGTGGGAGACATTCGCAGCTTCGGTTTCTTGATGGGGATCGAAATGGTTGAGGACCGCAAAACAAAGGAACCTGCGGCGCCAGCGAAATTGACACAGGTGATTGTCGAGTGCAAGAAGCGGGGGTTAATCATCGGGCGCAATGGCGACACCATTCCGAGCTTCAACAATGTACTGACACTCTCGCCACCGTTTACCACGACGAGCGATGATATCGATTTTATTGCGCAGGTTATGAAGGAAGCCTTTGATACATTGGAGTAGGAGCAGCTTGGACGAAAAGACGAATAGATGAAAGCAGCGGTAGACTAGGAGATGCGAAAATCCTAGGCTGCCGCTGTATGTCTTCAACGATGGAGCTGATAGCGCTTTTGCAGCTTTGTTCGATGGGCTTCCAAAATTTCTTCAAAAGGAACCTCGTATTGATTTGCCAGCAAGATTAAATTCCCAAGTACATCGCCTAGCTCTTCCACCAGCTCCTGCCGAGCTTCCACAGCGGGCTTTTCCCCTTCGTCCGGACGATCGCGACCAATTTCAATGGCGCGAACAGCTCTTGCCAGTTCGCCAGCTTCTTCCATTAGAAAACCTACACGAATAAACGGACCGTACCCTGTCCATCCGCGTTCTTGATAAAAATCTCCAACCCATTTTTGAAACTCAGTTATATTCATATATATCTGTCCCTTCCTGATTTTAGTATAATTATATTACACGCAAAGAAATTCAGGAAAATCCATTCTACTTCAACAAGTTTTGGGAGGATGACATGAAACGTATTTGTGTTTATGCAGGTTCCAATCCAGGTGTGAATCCACTTTTTGAGCGGTACGCACTGGAGTTGGGAAAAGAACTGGTCGGTCGTGGTCTTGAATTGGTCTATGGTGGCTCTAGCATGGGACTGATGGGGCGCGTTGCAAATGCAGTACTGGAAGGCGACGGCAAAGCGATCGGCGTCATGCCTACAGGACTGTTCCGCGGAGAAATCGTACATAAAGGGCTGACAGAATTGCATGAGGTCCTGACGATGCACGAGCGCAAAGCGAAAATGATCGATTTGTCTGATGGCTTCATTGCTTTGCCAGGCGGGTTGGGTACCTTTGAAGAAATTTTTGAAGTGGTGAGCTGGGGTCAAATTGGCATTCACCAAAAGCCAATCGGACTGTTGAACGTGGATGGCTACTATACGCCATTGATGCAAATGGTGGAGCATGCGACTGAAGCCGGATTTATTCCTGCTATGCAGGGCGAATTGATTCTGTGTGAGAGTGATCCCGCTATTTTGCTAGATCGGATGCGAGATTACACACCGCCAGTGAAAGTAAACAAATGGTCGGAACTGGATAAATAAGAACGAGCGAAAAAATAACCCGAAGTCCTCCATTTGTGCGAGGAATTCGGGTTATTCTAGTTATTGACAAGATGAATGCAGGAGTGTTAATGTAGTTGATTATATCCCTAGTAAACACATAAGAATAATATTAATATGATTCGTCTTCATACGTCAGGAGGATTCTTCATGAACAGATCAGCGAAATGGCTACAACTCTCCACCTCAGCTGCCGTACTCTCAGCGGCACTCGTTTTTCCAACTGCAGTCGGTGCTACAACGAAAACAACAGTAGAAGCACACGTAGAGTGGAACAGCTTTTTGCAGCAGCAATACGGTGTGACTTTTGACAAGACGGTAACTCGCGAGCAATTTGACAAAGCGTTGCTCAAGATCGTATCTACTACCACAAGTATATCGGAAAAAGACTTGTCAGCCAAAACTTTCTTGCCTGCATCCAAAGATGCCTCCAAGCTGGTTGTATGGGAAGCAGTCAGCGCTGCCGCAAAAGCTGCTGAGTTAAAAGAGCTCGGGTATACATATAGCGAAGAAAAAGTAGCGGCTGCCTTGAAAAAAGCAGGGATTTCGTATAAAAAAGGCGGCACGCTTTCCTTACAGGCTGCACAAGAGCTGGCTGTAGCCATTGACACGG
The DNA here is from genome assembly GCF_000282075.1 of Brevibacillus sp. BC25. NCBI lineage: Bacteria > Bacillati > Bacillota > Bacilli > Caryophanales > Paenibacillaceae > Brevibacillus > Brevibacillus sp. BC25. Next base: position 19,403 of record NZ_AKIX01000111.1, on the reverse strand, counting down.
GGCTTGTGTCCGCCAATGCTTTGAAGTCAGTGACTGTAGAAGGAGTTGTATCCGCAGAGCTTGCGAGTCAATTGTTAGCAAAAGTAGCAGAGTTCCATGGCTCTGCCAAAAACTATCTGGGCACAATCGCCGATGCAGAGATTTTTGGCAAGCTCGCACAGGCGTGGAACGAATCGCAAATCATCAAAGCCGGTGAATTGCAAGCGCTCGTAGACAAAGGCTTGAAGCAAAACCTGATTACTGGCTACAATCTGAAGGATGCTGCATTCGATCCCCATTTTGATCCACAACGCACGATTACGTATGGGCATAGTGATATTGCTCACGCCATTCAATTAATCGGCTTGTTAAAAAGTGAAGGTGTCAATGCCAAGGTTCAATTTGAGCCGAAAACATCTGCCTTCATTTACTTGAAGGAATGGGGAGAGCCTGTTCAAACAGCCGATTATCAGGTCGTTCAGATTGAAAACGGCAACTACATTGCGTATGCTAAGGAGTACGATCTCAGCTTGGAATTCGACAGTGCAGAAGAGAAAGAGAAGTTTCAGCCACTTGTTTTGAAATATGCTAAACGGGATCAAGAAGACATGACCGGATTGCTCAAGGCTTCTTGGTGGCAGCCGCTTTATCATTCCCGTACGGAGCTGGCAGATTATGCTGTCATCACGAACAACGTGTTAAAAGATGGCCGTTATGTCGTGCAGTCTTTCTCCCTGAATGAAGAATCACCAAAAGTCGTGGAAGGCTTCCAGAAGCTGAATGACAAAGTAAAGGTAGAGACATACAAATTTTGGGTCGATCAACCGTTCTTCAATTATCTCAACGGTGAATCGAAGTAAATACCGTGCATCGAAAAGCGTCCTTTCCTTCACAACATGGGGGAGTGGACGCTTTATTCTGTTACATGGATCATGGATGAAAAAATCCGTTTAGCGGATTTTGTCTATTTCTGGTATAATTTAGGGATAACCGTTGTTTTATGGCGATGGTTGTACAGTTATGCTGATAGTTTGGGAGGGAATGAAGTGGAAAAGAAAGCGATAATGCTACTGTTGTCCTGCTGTTTGTTCGCTTCGACAGCATTCGCAGCAAGCGCATCAACGACAATGCCAACGACGCCGCAAAGCGGTACAGGAACTTCCGTGCAGGCACCAGCAGATTTGTCAAAAGGGCTGCTCGTGAATACCTTCACTTCCCATCAGTGGAAACAAGATTCGCTTACGAAGCTACTGGGGAAATCCGGAAAAGAGTTTGATGATTATGTGTATTACCCACAAGGAATCAGCATGAAGTGGGACGAAAACAAGCAAGCGTTTGCCGTTCTCGTTGAACCTTCCTATAAAGGCGAAGTTGTAAAAGGTATTACGACCTCTAAAAGAAAAGACGAGATCGTCCGAGTCTTGGGTAAACCACATTTTTCCGATGAAAAGCTTGAGTTGATTGGCTATGCGGAACAGGGCTATCACTTGTTTTTCACGTTTGCTCAGGATAAAGTAAAAGCCATTTCCATTTATCGTCGTGATCAGATCGCCGATACAAAAGCACTTGTTGATATGGCTAAAAATTTGCAAGACTATGGTGAAAAATTAGGGGCACCCGCTGAATATGCTGATTTTTCTATCTTTGGAGCATGGGGTAAGCCGGATTTTTCGTACCACCTCAGAGGAATCGGTACATATGCGTGGGAGTATCCATCCAGAGGCATCGCCTACGATGGTATGCCAGATGATGCAACGCTAACCATCTACAGTAATTTTGCGAGCAAAGACAAGCTCGCTGATTTGAAAAACGTAAAAAACATTGTCTTTTCCAATGAAGATTCCCTGTTCTTGATCGAAAAACTGAGAATCGAAACCGAAAAAGAAAAAATCGAATTGGCGAAAAAAGCTGGAATCCCATCACCAGACAAGAAAAAAATTGCGGTGATTGATTCAGACAATTTGTACAATACCGCGAATGTTCGCTTCTATCAGCCAGACTACACACCGCAGGCTCAACTGTTCCCAGGTTATTTTATCGATGAAGTAACATGGCTGGATAACAACTGGATTTTCTATCAGACAATGATGGGTGTGGGTGTTTATCACGTGACTACCCATGAAAAGATAGAAATTGTAGGGACAGAGAAAAAGGCAAACGAGCCGTTTGATATGTTGGATGTCAATACAGTCAAGCCTGATCTGACGAAAAAAGCAATTGTGTTTGAAGTCGGCATGAAAGAGAAGAATCAGACTTACACGGTTCGCTATCAAATCACGGGCGACAAAATCACGTTTACCTGGTAGTGAGCAGGGATTATCGTTCTTTTTTGGCGCTGATGGGCGAGCTGGCTGCTTCCTTCTCGGCCAAGTACGAGCGCATGCCTCGAACGAACAACTCACGAAGGACTTCCTGCTGCGTTTTGCTGCTGACGAGAGAGCGAATGAGCTCCAGCTCAGCAACCAATTCTGAATCAAGGTGAAGGTTGACAGTCTTCCCTTTGGTTCGGGGGTGCAGCTCGTAGTACTCCGCTGATTTTTTTACGATTCCTTCGATGACAACAGCTTCGTCCAACCATTCCTGGTCGGGGATATACAAGCATGGTGCTTCTAAAATAATATGGGTCAGCTCTTCGCTAAATCGGATGGCGAGGGTCTGACCCTTTTTTTTATGCAAGTCGCGGATTTGTCGTGATCTTTCTTGATTGGCAACTGTATTTTCCAGCGTGATTACGGCCAGTTCCATAGCGCCTCCTTACGGGATAAGCAGTTCTTCTTCTGCTACCGACAACAATACTTCTCCCGTTTTTTCCAATTGGACTTGGTAGGTGAAGTGCTGATCGCTTCGCTCGACGGAGGTGATAATTCCCCAGCAGCATATGTTCTCTCTTGTGAGCTGGACACGGTCCAAAACCTCGTAACTCGGGCGAAGATACCCTCTTCTATATAGATAAGTGAGCACGGATTCTCGAGGAAAAAGAAATCGTTTGTTTCCTTGTTTACTGACCAAAAGGGGGAAGGTCTCCCGTTCGTCTATACAATCCCCTAAATAGCCTTGATCTGCCCAGCGTTTGACGGTTGCCATACTGCCGACACGTCCAACTTTTGTCTCCAGGATGTCGAGTATTTCGCGTGAAGAGAGAAACGCTTTGCGTCTTTCGAGTTGTGTCAGGTAGTTTTTTCGCTCGGTTTCCAATTGGCTGAGAAGCGCATATGCATCCGCGATTTTTTGTTTCACTACCTTGATCTCCTGGTCGTAATCCTTCATACGGGACGGCCCTTTCTTCCTTGTTTGTTTTATCCTATTCGATCATGAAATCATTCATGTCAATCCAAGCAGATTGATTTCGTTTCGTTGCTAGGCAAATACGAAATGTAACAATCATAAAAAAGCGATTTCGCACATTGATTAATAGCAAGCATGTTTAGATCTGGTGAGGAGGTTGTGGACAGATGAGCATACCGAATGAGCTCGCGAAAAATTTCGCGGAAGTCGTGCCTGCCCTAAAACCGATGGAAGCCATCAATGAGGCGAATCGCTGCTTGTATTGCTACGACGCACCCTGTATTAAGGCTTGTCCCACGTCGATTGATATCCCTTCCTTCATCAAAAAAATTGCGACCGGGAATTTGTTCGGATCAGCCCGGACTATCATGGAATCGAATCCAGTCGGGGCGAGCTGTGCGCGCGTATGTCCAACCGAGGAGCTGTGTGAGGGTGCCTGTGTACTCCATTCATCTTCCAAGCCCATCATGATCGGCCTTCTCCAGCGTCACGCGACAGACTGGGCAATCCAAAATCAAGCAACGCTTTTTTCAAAAGGCGAAGCAAATGGAAAACGGGTAGCCGTCGTCGGAGCGGGCCCAGCGGGATTATCAGCAGCGCGGGAGCTTGCGCGTCTCGGCTACGCGGTTACGGTATTTGAAGCAAAAGAAAAGGCAGGAGGATTGAACACGTACGGTATCGTGTCGTTCCGTCTTCCACAGGAAATTTCGCTATGGGAAGTAGAGCAAGTAGAGGCATTGGGGGTAGAGATACGTACCAATACGCGAATCGGCGTGGATGTAGCGCCAGAAGAGCTATTGGACCAGTATGATTCCATCCTGTTGGCAGCTGGTATGGGCAATGTCCCTCAGTTGCATATCCCGGGAGAAGAATTGGAAGGTGTCCTCGATGCCATTGCACTCGTGGAGGAGACCAAGACCAAGCCACTATCAGACGAAATGCTCGGCAAAAAAGTCGTGATCATCGGTGCGGGGAATACGGCGATTGACGCTGCCACCTGTTCGAAACGGCTGGGTGCAGACAATGTCCAGATTTTGTATCGACGGACAGTTCAGGAGATGTCCTGTTATCAGTTTGAGTACGAATTCGCCAAGCAGGATGGCGTAGAATTCCGCTGGCTCGTTGCTCCAACGCGTGTATTGGAGGAAAGCGGCCGCGTGAAGGGCTTGGAACTGGTGCGTATGGAGCTAGGTGAGCCGGATGAGAAAGGTAGAAGGCGGCCAATAGAAATTCCAGGCAGTCATTTTGTCATTGAAGTAGATTATGTCGTCAAAGCGATCGGACAAAACAGACATCTGCCATTGATTCAATCATTTGGGCTTCAACACCGTAATGGGATTGTCGAGGTCGAGGAAGGCACCTATCGAACCTCCCATGGCAAAGTTTACGCGGCGGGTGATGTCATTTTTGGTGGAGGCAAGACAGATGCGATGGTAGTCGATGCAGCCAATCACGGGAAACGAGCGGCCTATGCCATCCACCAATCGCTCCGTGATCAAAAACAGCCAGTATAAAGGAGGAGACCTATCATGGCAGATCTCAGCATTAATCTGGCGGGAATCCAATCCCCGAATCCATTCTGGTTGGCCTCTGCGCCGCCGACCAATTCAGGCTACCAAGTACAGCGTGCCTTTGAAGCGGGCTGGGGTGGTGCAGTCTGGAAGACACTCGGAGAGCCCATCATCAACGTCACCTCGCGCTTTGCCGGTCTGAATTTCGGGGGTCAGCGCGTCTTTGGTTTCAACAACATTGAACTGATTACGGACAAACCGCTTGAGGTCAATTTGAAGGAAATGGATGAAACGAAGCGCCGTTTTCCGAAGCACACATTGATTGCGTCGTTAATGGTTGAACATAAACAGGAAGCATGGCATGAGATTGTCAAAAAGGTGGAGGCAATCGGTGTAGACGGTCTGGAACTGAATTTTGGCTGTCCGCATGGCATGGCGGAACGCGGGATGGGCTCTGCGGTCGGTCAGCATCCAGATTTAATCCGCCAACAGGTCGAATGGGTAAAAGAAGTCGCCCAAACCCCTGTCATCGTCAAGCTCACCCCAAACATTACGGACATTCGCTTTACTGCACGGGCCGCGAGCCAGGGTGGAGCCGATGCCATCAGCATGATCAACACCATTAACAGCTTGATGGGGGTTGATCTGGAGAAATGGCTGCCGATCCCACACGTAGATGGAAAAGGGGCGCACGGCGGCTATTGTGGACCAGCTGTCAAACCAATCGCCCTGAACATGGTCGCAGAATGTGCACGAGATCCCAAGGTTGGTATCCCGATCTCTGGCATTGGGGGAATTTCTGATTGGCGCGATACCGTTGAATTTTTGCTGATGGGAGCAACCGGTGTTCAAGTATGTACAGCCGCCATGCATCATGGATTCCGAATTGTGGAAGACATGATTGATGGACTTAACAATTACCTGGATCAGCGCGGTATTGCGTCCGTAATGGATATTGTCGGAAAAGCCGTGCATACGTACTCGGATTGGGGCCATCTAAATCTGAATTACAAGGTCGTGGCGCGCATCCATGAAGAGACCTGTATTAACTGCAACAAGTGTCATATCGCTTGTGAGGACACCTCGCATCAATGCATTGACATTGTTCCTGATGCAGCGACAGGCAAAGAGCGATTGGTTGTACGAGAAGAAGATTGTGTAGGCTGTAATTTGTGCTCCATCGTTTGTCCAGTGGAAGGAACGATTGAGATGGTCGAGATCCTGAGTGACAAAGCCCCTCTCAGCTGGAATCAGCGGCAGGCTGCCTTGGCTACGGGTGGCACCTGCGAGCTGTAAAGCAGTCATGTTTTCGGCGTGGGGTGCATAGCGTGTACAAGGGAAGGCATGTCTACTCAGTGACGGGTTGAAGGGGAGATGATCATCGGATGAAAAAATGGATTCGAAATGGCACAATCGTGACAGCGTCAGACACGTATCAAGCGGACATCTTGATCGAAGGGGATAAGGTAGTCGCAATCGGCTCTAATCTGGATGGGAAAGATGCCGAAGTCATCGATGCTACCGGATACTATGTTTTCCCAGGCGGGATTGACCCACATACCCATCTCGATATGCCTTTTGGCGGAACGGTTACTTCCGATAACTTTTATACAGGCACGAAGGCAGCAGCATTTGGCGGGACGACGAGCATCATTGATTTTTGCCTGACGAATAAAGGGGAGCCATTGCATTCATCCATTTCGACCTGGCACGAAAAAGCAAGGGGCAAAGCGGTCATCGACTACGGCTTCCACCTGATGGTTTCAGATGCGAACGATCAAGTGCTCGAGGAATTAGGAGCAGTCGTACGAAATGAAGGGATTACTTCGCTCAAAGTATTCATGGCCTACAAAAATGTGCTGATGGCCGATGATGAGACGCTATTTAAAACGTTGGTTCGGGCGAAGGAACTAGGTGCCCTTGTACAGGTCCATGCAGAGAATGGAGACGTTCTGGATTATTTGATCAAGCAGGCGATTGCAAAAGGGCAGACAGACCCCGTGTACCATGCATACACCCGCCCACCTGAAGCAGAAGGAGAAGCGACGGGACGCGCAATCGCATTGACTGCACTGGCAGATGCCCAGCTGTATGTCGTGCATGTATCGTGTGCAGAGGCAGTGCGCCGGATCGCAGAGGCTCGCGAAAAAGGATGGAATGTGTACGGGGAGACATGCCCGCAATATTTGGTGCTCGATATTACGTATCTACAGAAGCCGGGCTTTGAAGGAGCGAAGTATGTCTGGTCGCCTCCACTTCGGGAAAAGTGGAATCAGGACGTCCTGTGGAGCGCATTGAAAAATGGCATTTTGCAAACGGTTGGCTCCGATCACTGTTCCTTTAATTTTTCCGGTCAAAAAGAGCTGGGGCTAGGGGATTTCACGAAAATCCCGAATGGTGGGCCAATCATTGAGGACCGGATGCGCCTCCTCTTCTCGGAAGGGGTAGCAAAGGACAAGATCAGCCTCAATCAGTTCGTTGATATGACCTCTACAAAAGTAGCCAAACTGTTCGGGATGTTCCCGCAAAAAGGAACGATTGTGGTAGGCTCGGACGCGGATATCGTATTGTTTGATCCAACGGTGAAGCGCACGATCTCCGTTGAAACTCACCATATGAATGTCGACTACAATCCGTTTGAAGGAATGGTGGTGAACGGCGATATCATCTCGGTGCTTTCGCGCGGCTCATTTGTCATTCGCGATCAGCAATTCGTCGGTCAAGCCGGTGCTGGACGCTTTGTAAAACGATCGACCTTTGCAAGACCGTAATAAGGTACAGCGTAAAAAGGCGAGGAGGGCGATTATGGCAGATATCATTCGAATCGGCTTGATTCAGGCGAAAAACGATGTCCATGGAGACGAACCGGTTCATTTGCACAAAGAAAAAGCCATAGAGAAGCATGAGAGGATGGTGCGGGAGGCGGCAGCCAAGGGGGCACAAATCATCTGTCTGCAAGAAATCTTCTATGGCCCGTATTTTTGTGCCGAGCAGCAACCGAAATGGTATGAATCAGCGGAAGAAGTCCCAAACGGACCAACCGTGCAGCTTTTCTCTTCCATTGCCCGCGAATTAGGAACCGTACTCATTTTACCTGTGTACGAGCGCGTAGGGATCGGTACGTATTACAATACGGCCGCTGTGATTGATGCGGATGGCACGTATTTGGGCAAATATCGCAAGCAGCATATTCCGCATGTCGGAGTGGGCAGCAGCGGGTGCGGATTCTGGGAGAAATATTACTTTAAGCCCGGCAATCTTGGGTATCCCGTTTTTGAAACCGCTTTTGCCAAGGTCGGGGTCTATATATGCTATGACCGCCATTTTCCAGAAGGCGCACGACTGCTGGGCTTGAATGGGGCGGAGATTGTATTCAATCCTTCTGCGACGGTCGCCGGCTTATCTGAATACTTGTGGAAGCTCGAGCAGCCTGCTCATGCCGTTGCCAACGGTTATTATGTGGCAGCGATCAATCGGGTAGGGACAGAAGCACCGTGGAACATGGGAGAGTTTTACGGACAATCGTACTTGGTCGATCCGCGTGGGCAATTTGTTGCCATCGGGAGTCGGGATCAGGACGAGATCATTCTCGCTGAAATGGACCGTAACAAAATTCATGAGGTGCGGGATACGTGGCAATTTTACCGGGATCGCAGACCGGAGACCTACGAAGACATGGTAAAGCTATTACCTTAATACAAGAGTGAGGGAGGTGCCGGATACGCGCCTTCCTCCTTTTCACATCATTGGAAGGATTCCATCAGAGTCAAAAGGAGCGTTCAGGGATGAGGCAGATTGTATATCGAGGAGTCGAATACGGTGAGGGACTTCGCGTCGTGAAAACGCAAAAGTATGAGAGGGCAGAACGGCGTCATTTTACAAACGGTGCTAGTGCAAAGGCAGTGTTTGGCGCTGGTGTTTACTTGGTGAGCAATCCGGAAATCGCCGCACAGTATGCGATTTGTCATGCAGAGACCAATGGGGAGAAGGCAGTTGTGTTGAGCCAGCAGCTACATTTGCAGGGTCTCGTTTGTTTGGACGAGCGCTATGGGGAAAATGAACTGCGCATCGATGCATTACGTGCTGCTTATTCAGAAGAGGAACTCGAACAGAGACAGAACGAAATGGGCTATGAAGAGTGGCTGGAATGGACAGGGGATAAGGTGCGTGCGTATTTGATTGCCTGTGGATACCGGGGGATTCGATATCGGATCAGCCCAGATCTAACGTATTATATCTGCTATGAGCCTGACGTTCAAATTGAAGAGATTGCGATTCTATCTGTGCTCGATGTGTGAGTAAGCGACTACGACTATCGACTTATTCGACAAACTTTGGTAAGATTAGACAATATTCGCGCTTTTTCTAGCTTGCCTATTTGACACAGGAAGGATTGCCGCAACGATGAGTCTATTACGTAACCTCAGCACCCGAGCCAAACTGTTTAGCTTGATTGTGATGATGGCCGTCTTTTTATGTGCTGTCGGATTCACCGGATATTTTCATGTGCAGGTCCAAGGTGAACGCATTCAGGCCATGTATGAAGAACAGCTTCTTCCCGTTAAGTGGATTAACGACTGGAGACAAGAAATCCGCGCGATTGACGGATTGGTCTATAAAATGATTCTCGATCCATCTCCTGCAGTCTTTGCCGAATACAAGACTGAATTGGATTTACGAATGGAAACAGCAAATCAAACGTTCCAATACCTTCAGAATTCTAAGCTCGATGCGCAAGAACAAGAAAGAGTGACAATGCTAAAGGAACTCATCGAGCAGTATCGCAAAGACCAGGGCGAGGTTATTAAAATGATCCACGAGGGGAAAGCGGATCAAGCCTATTCGTTTTATCGTGCAACGGATAAGACGCTGAATTGGATTAATCAGGAACAACTTGAATGGGCGAATTACAAGTCAGAGCAGGCAGTCGCCATGCAGAAGGAAAACCAAGCCGAAACACAGGAAGCCATTACATTCCTGATTGTGGTTGGCATACTGTCGATCGTACTAGGCAGTGTACTGGGGTTCATTATCTCCCGGATGATCGCGGACCCACTCCGTATCGTTTCGAGCCGTATGCAGCAATTAGCGAACGGAAACATGGCAGTTGCCCCTGTTACCTATGTGACTCGAGACGAGGTAGGTACACTTGGAACTGCGTTCAATGAATTGGTAACGAATTTCCGTTCATTGATTGAACAAGTAAAAGTAGCGGGTGAGCAAGTCGCTGCTTCCTCTGAGGAATTGTCAGCGAGTGCGGAACAGTCTGCCTATGCAACAGAACAATCGATCAGCAGTGTGCAGCAAATTGCCTCTGCCTCTGAAGTACAGACGCAACGCACGCAAGAAAGTGTTCGTGTCATGGAAGAAATGTCGATTGCCATCCAGCGGATTGCCGATACGTCTGGAGCCGTTTCTGAATCATCGGCACAGGCAGCAGAGGATGCGGAGCAAGGAAGCATTCATATTCAGCAAGCCGTTGATCAGATGAATACGATCTCCAACTCGGTGATTCACGCAGCGGATCTCGTGCAATTGCTCGGGGAGCGGTCAGAAGCTATTGGCCAAATAGTTGATGTGATTACTGGGATTGCTTCTCAAACGAATCTACTGGCGCTCAACGCGGCGATTGAGGCGGCCCGTGCAGGAGAACACGGCAGGGGATTTGCTGTCGTGGCCGATGAGGTTCGAAAACTCGCAGAACAGTCAGAGGAATCTGCGCGCGAGATTGCGAGACTGATTGGGGAAATCCAGCAAGAAACCACGCAGGTCGTGCATGTCATGATGGATGGAACCCAAGAGGCTAAAAAGGGTGCAGAAGTCGTTCAAGAAGCGGGTGTCACCTTCCAGCGTATCGTAGCGTCTTCTCAGGAGGTTGCGGGTCAAATTCAGGACGTATCCGCAGCTACACAGCAAATGTCTGCAAGCATACAGCAGGTCGCATCTGCTATGGATGAAATGAATCGTCTCGCACAGGAAGCAGCCGTACATACCCAAGGCGTATCGGCGGGGGCAGGAGAACAGCTTGCCAGCATGCAAGAAATCGCCCGTTCCAGCGCGAATCTGAATGAGCTCTCTCAAGAGCTGCAAGGGTCCATCAGCCAATTCAAAATGGTAGAGTAAGTGGGCATACGAAAGACTGGCAAACCCAATGGGGCAGCCAGTCTTTTTTTGTTACTTGCTATTAGGAAGCTATCGTTTGTTTGTTGTTTGCTGTGATTTTTTCGTAATCGCTGGCACTCAAGATCGAAGCATCATTTTTCATCATCCACGTGTAAATCACGAGTGAAATAAGGAGTCCGATAGTCCAAGCATTGTCCCAAATAATGGTTAAGCCCGGAATGTATTTACTTATAAAAGGAATCGCAATCCCGATGAGCATCGCCCAGATGGCTCTACCATTAAAGCCCGTTTTGTAGTTGTAGATCCCATTTGTTTTGTACAACTCTGTTACATGAATGCGCCGCTTGCGCACGAGCCAATAGTCGGCAATGGCTATACCGTCGATCGGGCCTAACAAAGCTCCATACGTTCCGAGCCATAAAAAGATATAGTTGCCGAAGTTCTCCAAAATGTACCAAGGCTGCATCAAGAGCGACACGACCCCGGCGATGATGGCACCGGCTTCATACGAGAGACGGCGAGGGGCCAGATTCTCCACTGCCCGGGCGGGAGCAACGATATTGGCCGCTACGTTGGTCGTTAAAGTGGCAAGAATAATTCCAATCGTTCCGAGGAAAATGGCGAAAGGCGAGAATTTAGCCAACACGGCAGCAGGGTCCCACAACGCTTCTCCGTATATAACGACGGTAGCAGAAGCGACAGCAACTCCGATGAACGAGAAGAATCCCATCGTGGTCGGTAACGAAGAGGATTGTCCGATGATTTGTGCTTTTTGACTTTTGGCATACCGACAGAAATCCGGAATGTTAAGGGCCATCGTTGCCCAAAAAGCAATCGCTCCCGTCAATGCTGGGAAGAACACCTTCAAGAATTCTGCATTGGTAGTGAATTTCGAAGGTGCCGAGAGCATCGGTCCCCATCCGCCTGCTTTCGTAAGCGCCCAGACGAGGAGAGCCAAACTCATGATGATCAGAATGGGAGCAGCCCAAGCCTCCATTTTTTTGATCGCTTCGGGACCGCGATAAGCGACCCATACGTTTAACAGCCAAAAACCAAAAAAGGATATCCAGAGATGTCCGGGAACATTTGCCCAGCCTGTCATCGACATGAGGAGTGTATCGATGGCAGCACCTCCGAACCAACAGTTGATGCCAAACCAGCCAGCACCAATCAAACCGCGTGCGACAGCGGGGATGTGCGCACCTTTGGAGCCGAACCAGAGGCGCGCAAAAACTGGATACGGAATGCCAAATTTCGTCCCGGCATGAGAGTTGAGAAGAATGGGAATAAGGACAATACAGTTACCGAGAATGATCGTCAAAATGGCCTGCCACCAGTTCATACCCAAGGAAATTAACCCTGCCGCCATTGCATACGTCGGCAAACAGATCGACATACCGATCCACAAGCTGGCGAAGTTGTAGGATGTCCAGCTGTGCTCTGCTGTCCTCGTTGGCCGAAGACCTTCATTATAAAGCGGACTGTTCTTGATTGCCTCTTCGCCTTCTTTTGTCAGGGTAACAATTCCATCTGATACCGTTTGCGTCTTCATTTCTTTCCCTCCTTTGCTTATCAAGATGTCTCGTATTCGGACAAGCGCCCTAGTTTGTCTTGAATACAAGTTGTAACATTATATTGGGGGAAAGAAGGCCTAATACCTGATTTTTCGTCGTAAAAAGACAGCCTGCAACGACCAGCTTCGCCATTGACAATGGGAATGATTCTACCTTTTTACCTAATTGGGATGGTAAGATGAAGCAAGGGGGGAGCGAGCTGTGACGACAAGAAAAATCCAGATGTCTTTGCAAACCAGAATGATCTTATTGATTACTATTGTCATTATTCTGATTGTTTCGTCAGTTGGGGCGGTGTTTTCTTCCATTGTTGCGTCTTCGATTGAAGAGCAGGTTGGCAAAAAAGCATTGAGCGTGGCGAAAATTGTTGCCAGCGATCCTGAGCTGCGTAGTGCTTTTTCAAGCGATTACCCTCCTGCGCTCATTCAACCCATCGCTGAAAACGTACGTGTGCAAACCGGAGCAGAGTTTGTGGTCGTGGGAAACCATGAGGGAATTCGGTATGCGCATCCGATTCAGGATCGGATTGGAAAGGAAATGGTGGGAGGAGATAACGAGCCGGGACTCTCGCATGGTCAATCTTACATATCGAAGGCGGTCGGCAGCATGGGACCATCATTGCGAGGAAAGGTGCCGATCAAAAATGATAAAGGGGACATCATCGGAATCGTTTCCGTTGGGTTCTTGCTGGAAGATATTGAGGAGGCCATTGACCTCTACCAAGACCGCATATTGACTCTGACTCTTCTCGCCTTGTTGTGTGGTGTTGCTGGTGCCATTGCGCTCAGTCGCTATTTAAAGCGCTTAATTTTGGGATTGGAGCCGGAAGAGATCGCATCCTTGTACGTAGAGAGAAATGCTGTACTGGAGTCCGTCCGCGAAGGAATCGTGGCGATTGACCGCAATAATCGAATCACGATGATGAACAAGGCTGCTATTCGTATTTTGAACTTACCGGAAGAAGAGTTTCATCGCAAAGAAATAGTTGAAGTGCTACCAGACAGTCGTATGCCAGAAGTTCTGGAATCAGGCGAGCATCAATTAGATCGTGAGTCCATCATGAGCGGAAAAGAAATTATTGTGAATCGACTTCCGATCAAGTTCGGAGGGAAGGTCGTAGGAGTAGTTAGCAGCTTTCGTCCCAAATCGGAAATTGATCAGCTAGCTTCTGAGTTGTCCCAAGCGAGGCGTTATGCAGATGTACTTCGTGCCCAAACACATGAATTTCACAATTTGTTGTATACCATTTCTGGTTTGTTGCAGCTTGGCTCGATTCAGGAAGCAGTTGAGCTGATTACGAGTGAAACGTCTGCACAGCAAGAGATGATATTGTTTTTAGCGAAGCAAATTCCAGATCCGTTAATTGGGGCTTTGCTGTTAGGAATGCACAATCGAGCCAAGGAGCTGAAAATTCAATTCGTCATCCATCACGACAGTCACTTGAAGGAGCTCCCACTGACGATCAACCGACAGCAGATCGTGGTTTTATTGGGGACACTGATCCAAAATGCGATGGAAGCTGTTAATGAGCCAAATGTCGAGCACAAACGAGTGGAGTGTTATTTGTCTGACACGGGCGATGAAATCATGTTCGAAATCGAGGACTCGGGTCCGGGAGTTGTGGAAGAGTTGCGAGAAAAAATATTCGAGCACGGCTTCTCAACGAAAAAAGGCGAAGATCGTGGTATTGGTCTGGCCAAGGCCCATGGAATCATTAACGAATTAGACGGCTATATTCTCGTTGGTAAAAGCGAACTAGGAGGTGCGCTTTTCACAGTATCCCTACGCAAAAGAATGGAGGTGGCGTCTTGAGAAAGCTGGAGGTTCTCATCGTAGAGGACGATATGCGGATTATCGATATCAACAAGCGATTTGTCAGCAAGATTGAAGGTTTTGAAGTAATTGCTACAGCAACGAATGGGGCGGATGCAAAAGAATTGCTGTCATGTATGCGCCCACAGCTCGTTTTGTTGGACGTATACCTGCCTGACATGCTGGGAACGGAGCTGGTCTGGTTTATTCGGCAGCATTACCGCGAAGTAGACGTGATCATGATCACCGCAGCCAAGGAAATGGAAATGGTACAGGAAGCGCTACGTGGGGGAGTATTCGATTACATCGTCAAGCCGCTGGTTTTTGAGCGATTTCGTGAACGGTTGGAAAGCTATCGGGAGCATGTTATTCGGACGAGAGAAGCTGTCGAGGTGGACCAGGAAGTCATTGACCAAATGCTGACTAGAAGGCTGGTCGCCCCGAAAAATCGAGATGTGCTCGTACCTAAAGGAATTGACCACTTAACTTTGGAAAAAGTGATCGAAGCGATCAGACAGACGGGAGATAAGGGGGTCTCGGCGGAGGAAATTGGTCGCGAGATTGGAACCAGTCGAACAACGGCACGACGGTATTTAGAATACTTGGTCCTGGAAAAAAAGGCGCGTGCTGACTTGATTTATGGCACAGTGGGCAGACCAGAAAGAAAATATCGCTATCTTCCATAATGTTCCATGAACAATATGAACAAAAAGTGATTAATTTTCAAAATAGACCTTATGCACGAAAACTATTCCCCTAGCTTCCGCGATGGTACATTATGTTCAAGCGTGACAGCGCTTACAAAAAAGCGGGTTAAGGGGGATATTTGCTTGATGAAAAGAAAAAAAGTGCTAATCACAGTGTCCACTTTTCTTACACTAGCATTGGCTGCTTGTGGTGGAGGTACTGGTAATACGGGAACAGCAAGTCCAGGAACGCAACCAGCGCAAGCGCCGCAGCCTGCCGCAGAGGCATCCAAATACCCAGAAAAGCCGATCGTGTATGTAGCTCCATCCGGTGCAGGTGGGGGCTGGGATAAGACAGCTCGCTCGGTAGCAAAGGTGTTGGCAGAAAGCAAGCTGGTGACAGAAACCATCACGGTAGAAAACAAGCCGGGTGGTGGGGGAACCGTGTTCTTGGCTGAGTATGTAAGCAAAGACAAAGGCAATCCTTATAAATTATTCGTGAGCTCTCCTCCTATCTTGATTAACAATAACAAAAAAGAGGGGAACAGCCCATTTGGTTACAAAGATGTCACACCATTGGCGCAAATGACGAAAGATTTCGGTACCCTCGTTGTGAAAGCGGATTCACCTCACAAGGACATCAAGAGCGTGCTGGACGCGATCAAGGCAGATCCTGGCAAAATTACACTGGCAGGGGGCTCTGCTCCCGGATCGATGGATCATCTGATCGGTGTATTGCCAGCAGCTAAATATGGAATTGATCCGAAAAGCGTAAAATACGTCTCTTATGATGGCGGCGGAGAAGCAATGGCTGCTTTGTTGGGAGGCAATGCGGATATTATTGCAACGGATGCTTCCAGCGTGGGTGAATATCTGAAAGCAGGTAAAATCCGCGTACTGGGCGTTACTTCTGATGAACGTCTCGGCGGGGCCTTGAAAGATATCCCGACGTTAAAAGAGCAAGGCATTGATGCGACATTCACGATTTGGCGCGGTGTCTTCGGTCCGGCTGATATGCCAGCAGACGCAAAAGCTTACTGGGATGCAAAGCTGAAAGAACTTTCCACCCATGAGACATGGACAAAGGAATTGGCTGCAAACGGTTGGGAAAGCGAGTACAAGGACGCTGCTGCTTTCTCCGCATTCCTGGACGAACAAGATAAGCAGGTCAAAGAACTGTTGACATCACTTGGTATGTCGAAGTAGGGAGAGGAGGGGCATCCCCTCCTTTTTCCACACCTTAGGAGGTATACATGAACCTGATGTTTGATCGTATCGGCAGCCTGTTTTTTGCGCTAGTAGGTGCACTCTTTATCGCTGAAAGTCAAAATATTTCGTCTAGTGCTTACGGAAGTCAGGTCGGGCCGAATATGTTTCCATTCGGGCTTGGCGTTATCCTGATCTTGTTGAGCTTGCGACTGTTATGGGAGACCTACAAGAAAGGCGTGGGTGCTTCCTCATCCGAGTCACAGAGTCCACTGCGATACAAGCGGTTTTTATTCATTTTGGCTGCGACAGTCTTGTATGTTTTGTTGTTAGAGAATCTCGGTTATGTTATCTCGAGCTTCGCTTTCCTTATGTACGCCTTCACCATGATGGGAAGTAAAAGCGTTCTTAAATCGGGAATCGTTTCCTTACTGTTTTCAGTAGGAGTGTATGTCATCTATGTGCATTTGCTAAAAGGTACGCTTCCAGGACTACCTGCCTGGCTAGGCGTCTAGGGAGGGGATAGATTAGCATGAGTGCATTGCAATTTTTGGCGGATGGTTTTCTCGTTGCCTTACAGTGGCATAATCTTGTCTTTGCCTTTATTGGCGTCCTGATCGGTACTGCGGTAGGGGTTCTTCCCGGCATTGGTCCAATGAGTGGAGTCGCGTTATTGATGCCCGTTACGGCTTCCTCGACCTCTGGCTTACCTCCTGAAAGTGCGGCGGCTAGCGCACTGATTTTGTTGGCAGGCGTTTACTATGGCGCGATGTACGGTGGTTCCACAACATCCATTTTGTTAAATACGCCGGGTGAATCCTCCTCTGTCGTTACGACATTGGATGGCTATCAGATGGCTAAACAGGGACGTGCTGGCGCAGCGTTGTCGATTGCAGCGATTGGATCTTTTGTCGCGGGGCTCGTGGCGTTGATTGCTCTTGTGTTTTTGGCTGAGCCATTATCCGATCTCGCTTTGAAATTCGGACCTGCTGAATATTTCTCCCTCATGCTTCTCGGCTTGTGTGCGGTGAGCGGACTAGGGGGGAAGTCAATGACCAAAGCGCTTATTATGACAGTCATGGGACTCTTGCTTGCGACAATTGGGATGGATACCGTTTCGGGTGTGGCGCGGTTTACCTACGATATTCCCGATTTGTACCAAGGCTTGGAGTTCCTCACGATAGCAGTTGGTTTGTTTGCCCTTGGAGAAGTGTTCAAGACGATCATCGAGGACGATGAATCCACAAAGGAAATTATTAAAGTGGGGCGGGTACTTCCTTCTAAGCAAGACTTAAAAGAAAGTGCCGGTCCGATTACACGCGGCTCGTTGCTCGGTTTTTTCATTGGTGTTTTGCCAGGCGCTGGTGCGACTCTCGCATCCTTCTTCTCGTATATTTTTGAGAAAAAGCTGAGCAAAGATCCTAGCCGCTTTGGAAAAGGAGCGATTGCAGGTGTAGCAGCACCAGAGTCTGCAAACAATGCTGCTTCTGGCGGTGCGATGATTCCACTATTAACGTTGGGGATTCCAGGGTCCGGTACCACTGCGATTTTGATGGGTGCATTATTGATGTATAACGTACAACCGGGACCACTATTGTTCACTGATCACCCGCAGATTGCCTGGGGCTTGATTGCGAGTATGTTTATCGGAAATGTCATGCTGCTGATTTTGAACATGCCATTGGTGAAAGTGTTTGCCAAAATTATTGAAACACCGTCTCATTTCCTGATTCCACTCATTATCGCGATTTCCGTTTTCGGCGTGTACGCTGTGCAAATCAGCACGTTTGACTTGATCTTGCTCGTGATTTGTGGGGTAGCTGGCTATTACCTGACGAAAAACGACTTTCCGCTGGCACCGCTCGTCCTCGGCCTTGTGTTGGGACCGATGATTGAAAATAACATGAGAAGAGCATTGACCACCTCCAATGGCGACTTCTCGATCTTCTTCACGAAGCCGCTTTCCGCTGCTTTTCTGGTTTGTGCGCTTCTGTGGTTACTGATCCCTATCTTCTTAAAGCGCAGAGGGAAGCAAGTCATTATCAGTGAAGAAGCGTAACACCCTATTTTTCTTGACAGTGTCCTCGCGAGCCCGTATCATTGGAAAAATTTCGGGAAACTGTTCTGCTTGATGGTCGTAGCAGAACAGTAGAGGAGAGACAGAAATGTTAACCATTGAACCTGTTATCTTGGAAGGTAAGTTGGTCCGATTGGAGCCGCTCAGAATGGCCCATGTGGATGGAATCTGGGAAGCAGGCGCATACGAAGAGATTTGGCCGCATATGTCCGTTACCATTCGAACGAGAGAAGATGCTCAGACTTTTATCCTGCAGGCTTTACAAAATGAACAAGCCCAGACAGAATTGCCATTCGTCATCATTCGCCTAGCAGATGAGCAGATCATCGGGAGCACGAGATTTTTAGGGATAGCGAAAAAGGATCGCGGATTGGAAATCGGGTTTACATGGCTGACCCCATCCGTCTGGAAAACAGGCGTCAATACAGAATGTAAATGGCTTCTTCTGCGCCACTGCTTCGAACAACTGGGTTGTATACGCGTACAGCTCAAGACAGATTCGCGCAATTTGAATTCGCAACGTGCCATTGCCCGAATCGGTGGCATTCGAGAAGGAGTCCTGCGCAACCATATGGTGATGCCAGATGGATACATTCGCGACTCGGTATACTTCAGCATACTTGACCGTGAATGGGCAGAAGCCAAGCAAAAGCTACAATTGTTGCTGTTTGGTGAATAAAGGCTTGGATTGATTGAAGGGCGTTCAGAGCAGTTGTACAATAGGGGTGAACCAAGAGGGTTTACTCTGACAAGACCCGGAAAAGAGGGTATACATGAGACTGCGTTTGTCGACACCGGGCTATTTATTGTTGCTCGGGGATCTGATCGCCTTTGTGCTTTTTGTTTATTACGGAAAAATCATTCATAACTACCCTGTCACAGTCATGGGAATTATCGAAACATTAGCCCCTTTCCTGGTGGGATGGATCATCGCGATTCTGCTTTTCAAGAGCTACGGACAGCGAACGTATGAATCTGCGGGCCGACAATTACTATCGTCACTGATTACTTGGACAGTAGCCGCACCAATTGGCTTACTGATCCGCTCCTGGTGGACAGGTGTACCGATTACGCTTATTTTTGCAGGTGTGACTTATTTCATTACGTTGGCGTTTTTGCTCGGGTGGCGTGTACCGTTCGCCATCGGCTA